>JAKAEN010000188.1 GCA_021818355.1 Actinomycetes bacterium
CTCACCACGGCCAGAATGCGCTGGGTGACCTCTTCGCGGCTTCCTCGGCCGTTTACCACTTCCCAGCCGTGGCGCTCGGCGAGAGCAAGGTACCCCGCCTCCACACGCGACCGGAAATCCTCCCCCATCCCTTCGAACCGGTCGGAGCCGTCCAGTTCGCGGTAGCCCCCGGACGCCCCGCTTGTGAGCAGGATGGTCAAATCCGGTCTTACGCCCCCGACCGCGAAGTCGTTCAGCGCCTCGAGATCAGAAAGGGCGATGCCGCGCCCATATCCCTGATAGGCGTAGAACGACCCCTCGAAGCGATCCGACAGCACCCACTCGCCGCGCTCCAGCGCGGGCCCGATGACCTCGGCGCAATGCTGTGCCCTGGCGGCAAGCAGTATCAGGGCCTCGGCCGCTGGGTCTATCTCACGGTCACTAACCAAGAGCGCCCTCAATTGCTCCCCGAGCTCCGTGCCGCCCGGCTCCCGGGTCGTCCTGACTTTGGTGCCTGCGGCGGTGAGAGCCTCTGCCACCGCCGCCACCTGGGTCGTCTTGCCGACCCCGTCTCCGCCTTCGATCACCAGAAAGCGGCCGCGTTTCATATCAGTCGGCATTGCTCTTTCGAGTGGAAGATGCCTTGCGCGTAGTCCTTGTCGTCGCCGCCTTGGTGGCGGTCTTCCGGGTCGAGGTCCCGGTCGATCTGCGCCGTGGCGCCTTGGCGGCCCCTTCCGGCATACTGGCGCGCTTCTCGGCAAGCAGCTCGATCGCGCGCTCCAGCTTCAGGCCTTCCTCCACCTCGAACTGCTTCACCGAGCAGTTGACCTCACCGTCGCTCAGGTAGGGTCCGAAGCGGCCGGAGCGAAGCACCACCTTGCGCCCGTCGGGATCGACACCGAGCTCCACGGAGGTGGAGCTGCGCCGGCCTCGGCCCGCCTGGGGCGTCGCCAGCAATTCGAGGGCCTCCGGGAGGGTAATCGAGAAGATCCGCTCCTCGGACTCCAGATTCCTCGAGGTCGCACCCCGCTTGATATATGGGCCGAACTTTCCGTTCGCGGCCAAGACCTCCTGCCCGCCTTCGGGATCGACCCCCACCACCCTGGGAAGCGATAGCAGCTCGACCGCTTGCTCCAGGGAGATGGTCTGGGGAGTCATGCTGGAGAAGAGGGACGCGGTCTTGGGCTTCACTCCCTTGGGCAGCGTGTCGGCATCGCAAAGCTGGACGAAGGGTCCGAAGCGGCCCACCTTGACATAGACGGGTTCGGCAAGCTCCGGGTGGATGCCGAGGAAGCGCTCGGACTGGACGGACTCCAGCAGCTCCAGCGCCTTGTCCATGTTCAGCTCGTCGGGAGCGATCCCGTCGGGAATCGGGGCGGTCCGCTCTCCCATCTGAATGAACGGCCCGTAGCGGCCTACTCTGATCACACACTCGCTGCCGTCTGGCGCGGTTCCGAGAGGAATGGTGTTGATCGCCCTCGGATCTATCTCCTCGAGCTGGCTCTCCACCATGCCCTTCAAGCCGGGAACGTGATTGCCGAAGTAGAACTGCTCCAGGTAAGGCACCGCCGGCTCCTCGCCGTTGGCGATCTTGTCCAGCCGGTCCTCGAGCTCGGCCGTGAAGTTGTAGTCGACCAGCGAGCCGAAGTACTGCTCGAGGAGCGAGACCACCGCGAAGGCCACGAAGGAGGGGACCAGGGCCGTACCCCGCTTGAAGACGTAGCCGCGATCCTGAATCGTCGAGATGATGCTTGCGTAGGTGCTCGGTCTACCCACCCCCAGCTCTTCCAAAGCCTTGACCAGGGATGCCTCGGTAAAGCGCGGCGGAGGCGTGGTGGCGTGGCCGGCGGTGTGCACCTCGGATATAGCCACCGTCTCGCCCTCGGAGAAGGCGGGGAGCATGGCCTCGCGCTCGTCTCCGGAGTCGTCGCCATCGTCGGTGTCCTCCACGTAGACGCGCAGGAAGCCGGGGTGGGCAATAGTGGTCCCCGATGCCCCGAGGAAGGCGGTCTCCGGGGTCAGGACCTCGCCTGCCGGGCTGCCAACCTCGGTGCTCATTCCGAGCGGCGCCGAGAAGCGCACCGAAACGGAGGTCCCGGTTGCATCGGTCATCTGTGATGCGATGGTCCGCTTCCAGATCAAGTCGTAGATCTTTGCCTCGTCGGAGCCAACGGACCTGGAAATTTCCGCCGGAGCCGCCCACCGGTCACCGGCCGGACGAATCGCCTCGTGAGCCTCCTGGGCGTTCTTCACGGAATTCCGGTAGTTGCGGGCGGACTTGGGCATGAACTCCTGCCCGTAGGTGTGCAGGATGATCGACCTGGCCTGGGCCACCGCGGCCTCGGCCAGGTAGGTCGAGTCGGTCCTCATATAAGTGATGTGCCCGGCCTCGTAGAGACGCTGGGCCGCGGCCATGGTCCTCTTGGAGGAAAAGCGGAGCTTTCTCCCCGCCTCCTGCTGCAGGGTGGAGGTCCTGAAGGGCGGTGCGGGAGATCGCCGGTAGGGCTTCTGCTCCACGGCGTCGACGTGGAGAGAGCGCGGCCGAAGCGCCTCGGCCACCGCCTCGGCGGAGCGCTCGTCTAGTACGACAACCTTTGCGTTCTTCAGCCGTGACCGGTCCAGGTGGCCATCGGAGGCGAAGTCGCGGCCGACCGCCACGCGAGCTGAATCCAGCGCGGTCAAGGTCGCCTCGAAGGAAGAGCCCTTCTTGGCGCCAACGGCGCGAACCGAGCAGTAAGAGGCGCTGGAGAAGCTCATCCGCTCGCGCTCCCGCTGCACGAGGATGCGCGTCGCCACGCTCTGCACCCGGCCGGCCGACAGCGCGGGCTTGACCTTTTTCCATAGAACGGGCGAAACCTCGTAGCCGTACAGCCGGTCAAGGATTCGGCGGGCCTCCTGCGCACTGACCAGGTCCGTGTCTATTGAGCGCGTGTGCTCGATGGCGTCGTTGATCGCAGATTCGGTGATTTCGTGAAAGACCATCCGGCGCACCGGTACCCGTGGCGCCAGCACCTGGACAAGGTGCCACGCTATCGACTCGCCTTCGCGGTCCTCGTCTGTAGCCAGATAGAGCTCGCTTGCCTCGCGGACCAGATCCTTCAGACGCTTGACTTGGGCGCGCTTCTTGTCGCTCACCACATAGAGCGGCTTGAAGCCGTTTTCGACGTCGACTCCCAGGCGGGCCCACTTCTCCTTCTTCAGGGCGGTGGGAATCTCGGATGCGCTCGTGGGGAGATCGCGGATATGCCCGATGGAGGACTCGACCAAGTACCCGGAACCGAGAAACTTGGAGATCGTCTTCGCCTTCGCCGGTGACTCGACTATGACAAGTGGTTTCGCCATCTGCTGCCCAAACTCTTCCGCAGCCCGCTTTCGGGCGCGGCCCTCTTCCGCCCTAACAAACATACGGGCAAGCGGGGCCGGCCTTGCGCGCCGAGCTCAAATTGGCGCTCCAAGTGCCATGCTCGTCGTCGACCGGCCGGCGCTAGTCCTCGTCCTCGACGGGCGCGAACTCATAGGT
This sequence comes from Actinomycetes bacterium, assembly GCA_021818355.1. GTDB lineage: Bacteria > Actinomycetota > Acidimicrobiia > Acidimicrobiales > Acidimicrobiaceae > Acidithrix. Next base: position 3,500 of record JAKAEN010000188.1, read on the forward strand.
GGGATTCATGATGGCGATATGGCCCTCGATCTCACCGACGGTGCCCTCCGCCGTCATGCGCCGCCCGGGCTCGATCCCCGGGACCTGGCGCTTACCGGCGAAAACGAGCAGGATGCCGCCCGTGCCATCTTCAAGCCGCACGGCCAGCGACGGAACGGAGTCCATGGGCTGCACACGCACCGACCGCACACGCCCGGCCACCTTGGTCCGGCGCCGGTACGTCACGCTCCCTATCGGAACGGCGCCTTCGAGGAGCCGGCTCCCGAATGCCTCGGCCTCGTGCGCCGGAAGGGCCTGCTCCTTCTCTCCGGAGGGCTTGGGCCGGCCCTCGAAGGTGACCTTATCGGTTCCGCCGATCGCCACTTCGAAGGGGATGATGGTCGCGTTCACGTGCGGAAGTTGCGAAAGCACCTTCGCCATCGAATCTGCGGTGCGATCGTGGAGGATCCGTTGCACAAAGCCCGGGTATATGCGGCGCGGCAGGAGCACCGTAACTTCGGAATCCCCGGAAAGCACGGCCTCGGCCACCACGTCCAAAGCGGCCCTGCGAATCCTGCGGTCGGCGCACTCCACCACCTCGAGGTCGAGATGGCGCACGCCCAACCGCGCCCACTCCTGCTCGAGCACTCGCGCCTGCTTGGCGTCGACCTCGATGTGTACCGCGCGAATTTCGTCAGGGGTGAGGGTTCGTGCGTACTGGATCGCTCGCGCGGTGGCCAGGTCGAGGTTCTCCACGAAGAGGATCACCTTGTGCTTTCTCAACACCGGTGCCTCGCAGGCCGTGGCCACTCCCTGCTCGAGTTCGGCCTCCTCCGCCGCATAGCGGCGGTTGAGGCGGATGAATATGAAGACCAGCGGGATACCGACGGCCAGCACCACCCAGGCACCTTCGGTGAACTTCGTGACCAGGAATACGGCCACGACGATCGTCGAGAGCACGGCGGCGACCGCATTTACGACAAAGGCCCGTTTGTAGCCCGGCTCGCGCGTTCTCAGGTGATGCTTGAGCATTCCGGTGCTCGCCATGGCGAAGCCGGTGTACACCCCGATGGCGTACATGGCCACGAGCGAGGCGACTCGAGCGCGGGTCCCGATGAGTATCAGCTCCGAGAAGACGGTCAGGAGGATGATGCCGTTGGAGAGCGCAAGGCGATGACCGCGTCGGGCCAGCTGCCTTGGAAGAAAGGAGTCCTCAGCCGCATAGGAGACCAGGAACGGGAAGCCATTGAAGCTGGTGTTGGCGGCGAAGATGAGGATCAAGTAGGTGGCGATCTGCAATAGGTAATAGAGGACGCGGCCGAACGTGCCCGTGCCGTACACGGACTGGGCGATCATGGAGATCACGGTCGGAGTTCCGGTCAAACGGGGGATCGGGTGGATATAGGTCGATAGAAACGAGAGGCCGAAGAACAGCACGCCCAGCACGATCGCCATGGCCACGAGGACGACCCGGGCGTTTCTCCACTGCGGAGCGCGGAATACGGATACGCCGGTGGAGACAGCTTCGATTCCGGTGACCGCGGTGCCGCCGTTGGCGAACGCCTGCAGGAAGATGAAGAGCGTTGCGCCCATCAGCAGGCCCGATGCACCATGCTGGCCGAGAGGTAGAGAGCCCTGAGCGTGGGCATTGAGGAACGTGAGGTGATGGGTCAGGGCCTTGTAAACACCCAGGCCCAGAAGTACGGCCATGTTGGCCATGAAGAAGTAAGCGGGGACGGCAAATATGCGCCCGGCCTCCCGGACGCCCCGAAGATTGCCGTAGGCGAGAAGCAGCACGAAGAAGAGGGAAAGGTAGAGATTGTACGGAGCCAGGGCCGGCACCGCAGAAGTCACCGCGTCTACGCCGGCGGCGACGGATATAGCCACCGTGACGGTGTAGTCGATCATGATAGCGACTGCCGCAATCTGGGCGATCCGCGGTCCGAAGTTGTCGCGGGCGACGATGTAGGCTCCACCCGCCTTCGGGTAGGCCTTCACCACCTGGAAGTAGGAGGCGGCAACCGATGCCAGGATCACCAGGATGAGAACACTGATCGGCAGGATGAGCGAGAACGCGGCCAGGCCGATGTACGGGATCAGGATGGTGAGGATTTCCTCCGTCGCGTACGCACTGGAGGAGATCACATCCGAGGAGAGGACCGCCATGGCGGTGGGCTTGCCGAGGCGCTCGCCCTTCATCTGCTCGTTCACGAGGGGTTTGCCGAGGACGGCGTTCTTCAAGCGATAGCTTCGGGTCTCGGGAAGGTCGTAGGACCCGAGGAGCGCCATCGCCTCTGGACGGCCGCCCTGGCCCTTGGCGCCGCTGAACCTGGCAGCGCCGTCGACCTTGGTGCCTTCCTCGTCCCTATTTAAGGCTGCACCGTTCTCGGCAGCGCTGTCGTTCAAGGTAAACGGCCTCCGCAATCAGCTGCAAAACCTACAAGATCGGAA
>JAKAEN010000189.1 GCA_021818355.1 Actinomycetes bacterium
CCCTTGGCGCTCCGACGGCTACTGCGCAAGACTTTCGGCGGCTTCCTCCCGAGAGGTCGACAATGGCCGTCATTGCCGAAAGCGCATTCATTTCAGCGGGGGAGCGCTGCGCCGCTCGGGTCTTCCTGCCCGAGGAGGCCGTCGGCCCGCTCCCCTGTGTGTTGATGGCCCACGGCGCCACCGCGACCGCCGACCTGGTGCTCCCGGCTTACGCGGAGCGCTTCGTCGGGCGCCGCATGGTGGTGGTCACCTTCGACTATCGGCACTTCGGTGCAAGCGCAGGAGAGCCGCGCCAGCTCATATCGATTCCCTCCCAGCTCGAGGACCTGCGTGCCGCGCTCGGATTCTGCCGCTCGCTGCCCCAGGTCGACCCGGCCAGGGTGGCCCTGTGGGGGACGTCGCTTGGCGGAGGCCACGTCCTGGTGGTGGCGGCCGAGGACCCCTTGGTCGCGGCGGTGGTGGCCCAACTGCCGTTCGTGGGAAACGAATGGCGCCGTCTGCGGCGCCCGCTCGCCGTGCTTCGCGGCCTGCGCCTGGTGGCGGCCGGGCTGGCGGATCTCGGCGCATCCAAGCTCGGCACGCCGGAGAGGACGCTGCCTCTGGCCGGCCCGCCCGGTAGCCGCGCCCTTTTTTGTGGCGAGACGGAGTGGGCCTTCGCGCAGTGGGCTTCCCGCACCTCACCACACTGGCGCAACCGGCTGTTGGCGCGCTCGATACTTGGGATGCTCGGCTACCGCCCTATGCGTTGGGCGCCGAAGGTGTCCGCGCCTCTCCTGGTCTGCGCGGTGGACGAGGAAGGAACCGCCTCCTTACGGCTGGCGGGGATTGCGGCGAGGCGCGCGCCACATGGGCGGCTGCTCGTCTACCCCGGCGAGCACTTCCAGGCCTATTCAGGCCCGGTCTTCGAGATGATGGTCGAGGACGAGGCACAGTTCCTGGGGGATGCTCTCCGGCCACCGGGCCGGCGGTCGGCTCAGTCGCGGAAGTTGTTGAACTGAAGCGGGATGCCGAAGTCGGCTTCCTTGAGCTTCTGGATCGCGACCTGAAGGTCGTCGCGCTTCTTGCCCGATACCCGCACCGCGTCGCCCTGGATCGATCCGGTGACGCCCTTCAGGTTCAGGTCCTTGATCAACTTGTTGATCGCCTTGCCCTTTTCCGTGGAGATCCCCGCGACGAGCTTGATGGTCTGGCGGGCCGAGCCCCGCGAGCCCTCGACTATCTGTCCACGCTCCAGTGACTTCAGAGATACTCCGCGCTTGACCAGCTTTTCTTCCAGGACCACCACTAAGGCTCGCAGCCGGTCCTCCGAGGCCGAGGAGAGGTTTAGCTCCTTCTCGGTGAACTCGATCTTGGAATCGGTGTCCTTGAAGTCGAAGCGGGTGGAGGCTTCACGGTTTGCCTGGTCAACGGCGTTCCGAACTTCCTGGACGTTGACCTCTGAGACGACATCGAAAGTAGGCACGCTCATATAGGATATTCCGCACACCAAGGGTCGGTGCCCGAGCGGCCAAAGGGAGCAGACTGTAAATCTGCCGGCTCAGCCTACGTAGGTTCGAATCCTACCCGGCCCACTCTCCTTCCACCCGGCTGGCGAAACCATGCGGCCGGGCGCGGGGACCCCGGGCAAGCCACGCCGGCACCGCATGCCCTCCCGAGATCGGCGTCCGTGGTGCACGTGGCCTCTCACCGCCCGCCATGGGGATTGAACTTCCGAATTGGCTGAGTAGCTGCTGAGACCTACTCCGAATTCGTATTGCGAGAGCTAATCTCTATGCAGACGCGGCACGGCTTCCAGGCGTGTCCGCCGGATCTGGAGAGGCTGATTGGGCACCTCGGTCAAAGAGATGCGCGCGCTGCAGGATGAAGTCAAGGGAGTGCTGCGAGGCGGCCTCCCCTCTCGTCGCCTTCTCTTCGCCGCGGGGACTCTCAGCTCGATCCTCATCGTCATCTCCTCGCTTGCCCCGGACTCGCCGCTCACCTCGAAGATCCTGGGTTCCTGGTTCTTCGGAATGCCGAACGGGCCTTTCACCATTTCTGCCATCTCGGGCGTGCCCGAGTACCTCATCTTTGCCGTGGGCTTCCTGCTCGGCTTGTTCGCATGGTGGGAGCTGGTGCGCGCGGTGCGCGAAGGGCACTACACCATCAAGGACCTGGCCTGGATGGCGGTGGCCTGGTATTCGCCGCTGCTTCTGGCGGGGCCGCTCTACTCTCGCGACGTCTACGCCTACTCCGCGATCGGCGAGATGGTCTCCCGGCACATTTCGCCTTATCAGTACGGGCCCAACATTCTGGGGGCGACGCCCTATCTGAACACGGTCGACCCCGTCTGGGGCAACGCGCCCGCGCCCTACGGGCCGATCTTCCTATGGCTTTCGGGGATGATCGCCCAGGTCACCTTCCATGACCCCTTTGCTACCATGCTCGTGATCCGGGCTCTGGCAATCGTGGCCACGGTTGCTGTCGCCTGGCTCGCGACGCTGCTGGCACGCGAACTTGGATACGACGGACGCCTCACCCTGGTGCTTGTCGGCCTGAATCCGCTGGTCGTCTTCCACCTGGCCTCCTCGGCGCACAACGACATCTACATGATGCTCTTCCTCTTGGCGGGCCTGCTGGCCTACGCACGTCGGCATCCGATGGTGGCCGTTGTGCTGATCGCCCTGGCCACGGCGGTGAAGGTGCCCGCAGTGGTGGCGCTGGCCTTCGTTGCCTGGGGCGCCACTCCCGGAAACGACCTGCGCACCAAGATCCGCCCGGCTCTGACCTACGGTGCCGTGGCGATGGCTACCATCGCCGTGGTTTCGACCGCCACCGGACTTGGGTGGGGATGGATCCACAACCTGGGGACCCCGGGAATGGTTCTCAATCCCGCCGTGCCGACCACGGCCCTTACCGGTTGGGTCGACCGCATCACTTCGCTGGTCGGCCTCTCGCTCGGGCATGCGACCTGGCTCACCATCTTCCGCACCCTCGGACTGGCCGCAGCGGGCGCCACCGGCTTCTACTTCGTGGTCAGGTTCCGCCACTTCGGCCTGGAGAAGGCCATCGGCTACTCCTTGCTGGCCCTGGTCCTTTTCGGCCCGGTGATCCAGTCCTGGTACATAGCTTGGGGCGTGATCGTGCTCGCCACCATGCCCAGCAGGAGGGTGGCCTACGGAGTGGTCGGTGTCTCGGCGCTGGGGATGGTTTTCGGCGGCCCCTACGGTGGGCCGATCGTGGCCTGGACCGCTTACGGCCTCATTGCCGTGGGGGCGCTGTGGGTGGTTGCCGCCCGCTTCTCCTGGAGGCCGGTCAATGCCGCCTTTGGCCGCCTCTCCTTGGTGGCCGCGCGCTTTGCGGACGCCGAATAGGTGAGTGCTGGTACGGCGCCCGGCGGCGCCTCCGCTCTGGCGGGCTTCCTGAGCAGGCACCCCGAGTTCCAGCTCGTTCATGATTCGGCCGGGGAGCCGGAGTTCATCATGGCCGCAGCCGGCAACCTCGCTCTCGACGCCGACCGTCTGCGCGCGCGCCTCTTCGAGGGCCTGTCGGTGCCGATACTCCACCAGCAGCTCTCGGGTACCGTAGCCCGTGTCCTCGAGGCTCGCCTGGGTGAGGCGTGCGGTGGGGAGCTGTCGCCGCAGAAGCTCCTGTCCCTGGGAGCCGATCGCATGCGCGCGCTGGGGCTATCGGCCTCCAAGGCGCGTGCGCTGCTCGGCCTGTCCGAGGAGGTCGCCTCCGGGAAGCTGGAGCTGGAGTCCCTCCTGGAGATGGATGACGAAGCCGTCACCGCCCGACTCTGCGAGCTCTGGGGTCTAGGCCCCTGGTCGGCCCATATGTTCCTTCTCTTCACCTTGGGGAGAATGGACGTCTGGGCGCCTGCGGACCTCGGTGTGCGCAAGGGGTACGCCAAGCTGTACGAGTTGGAGGATCTGCCCAGCGCCCGGGAACTCGCCCTCCAGAAGGAGCGCTACAGCCCGAGTGCCTCCATAGCCACCTGGTACCTGTGGAGAGTGCTCGAGCTCTAGGGGTTGAGAATCCGCTCCAGGAGCACCATGTCTATCCACTTGCCGTACTTGCGCCCGACTTCGCGCTCCACGCCGACCTCGAAGAAGCCGACGGAGTAGTGAAGAGCCAGCGAGGCCTGATGACCTGCCGCAACCCGGGCCATGCAGGCGTGGAAGCCGTGCTTGGCGGCGGTATCGACGATCCGGGAGAGAAGCGCCTTGCCGACGCCCATCCCGCGGTGATCGGTGTCGATATAGATCGAGTCCTCCACCGTTGTCGAGTAGCCGGGGCGTATCCGGTAGGGCGAGACCGACGCGAAGCCGATGACATTGCCGTCCACGACCGCGACGATGGCGGGGTAGGCGCCCGAATGCTCGTCGATCCAGGCGAGCTGTTCGGAGTAGGAGCGAGGCACCAGGTCAAGGGTGATGCGGGAGCCGAGTACCTCCCGGTTGTATATCTCCATGATCGCCTCGGCGTCGGCGAGCTCGACGGGGCGGAAGCTGATTTCGGGGCTTTCTGGCATCTCGGTTGCTTCGAGAATACTTGACCGGGAAGGCGAATTCGCAATTGCCATGTCGGCAGGCAGCAGAACGGTTCGGGCATGTAAACTAAAAAGGCCAAATTTTGAAGGCTGCCCCCTTAGCTCAGACGGCAGAGCACAGCCATGGTAAGGCTGGGGTCGTCGGTTCGATTCCGACAGGGGGCTCCGGGGCGGCGTAGCTCAGCAGGTTAGAGCACACGGCTCATAATCGTGGGGTCGTCGGTTCGAGTCCGACCGCCGCTACCAGTCGGTGCCGGAGGCGCATTGCGCCGGCAGCGCATGTCCAGATGGAGTGAGAAGTGGCAAAGAACGAGAAGCGCGTACAGGTGATCCTCGCTTGCGAGAGCTGCAAGCGCCGCAACTACATCACCACCAAGAATCGGCAGAACGACCGCGAGCGGATCGAGATGAAGAAGTACTGCCGTTGGGAGCGTACGCACACCACCCATAAGGAGACTCGTTAGCCGTCTGCCCTAGGGGGGCGGTAGTCGAGAACCGAACGGGGGCGGCCCACGGCCGCCTTCCGGCGTTTAACGGCTCCCGGCTCCGGGGCTCAGCCGGCCTCGGGATGGCCGTCTCCCAGCGACCCGAGCCTGGCGCGGAGCATGACTCGAGCCCTGTGTAGACGTACTTTGGCGTTGGACTCCGAAATTCCCAGACGCGCGGCGATCTCGTGGTGCTCGAGTCCGTAGCTCTTCAGCACGAAAACCTTCCGCAGTTGCTCGGGAAGCTGCTCCACAGCTCTCTGGATCTCGACCAGCAGCCCCGGATCCCGGTCGCGTGCATCTTCCACTTCGGTATGGGCGCGGTGGCCAAGCCGCGAGTTGATGATCAGCTCGAAGCGGCGCCGGCGCGCCTTGGCGGCCAGGGTGGCCGAGGCGTTGGTGACGATGGTGTGCATCCACTGGCTGAAGGAGGAGTCCCCTCTGAAGGTGGCCAGCGACCGGAAGGCGCGCACGTAGGCGTCCTGGACCGCGTCACGGGCATCCTCGAGGTTGCCGGTGACGGAGACGGCCCGTTTCAGAAGACGGGGGTAGGTAATCCGGACAAGTTCGTCGAAGGCCTCCCGGCTGCCGGTCTTGGCCTCTTCCACAAGCTTCTTGACAGTGGCGGATTCCATCGCATCTCCAGCGTCGGCCGGGGCGGACAATAAGACTCTACCGTCGCCGGAGCCCGCCGGCACGGCGGTGGGGCGACCAACCGGATCCATGGCCGGTGGAGCTGGTAAACTGGTTCTTCAGCTTTCAGCGGGGTTGGACACTCAGTTTCTGACGCGGGAAGGCGCTCCGGGAAGCCCTAACCGATCCTGTTAGCTCCACGCAC
>JAKAEN010000190.1 GCA_021818355.1 Actinomycetes bacterium
GGGCCGAAACAGGTCCCGGCGCCTCCGGATGAGCCTTGGGCAACCAGACATGGAATGGGACCACGCCCGCCTTCGATCCGAACCCGACCAGCGCCGCCACAAAGGCCGATCCGCGCAAGACCGGTCCGAGCTGGGGCGCATGGTGGGAGATGGCGGCGAAGGATTGCCCAGGGCTGCCCGCCGCCAGGAGAAGAAGTGCGGCAAGGATGAAGGCGGCTCCGGCGTGGGTAAGGGTGGCGTACCAGGCGCCCGCACTGCGGGCCGCCTCGTTCCCGACGTGGTCGATGAGCACAAGAAGCAGGGAAAAGAGCGCCATGAGCTCCCAGAGCGCCATGAAGGTGGCGACGCTGCCCGCCTGGGGGACGAGAAGCATGGTGGTGACGAACAAGGGGAACGCCGCGACGGCCGTTCGCGCATCGAACCCATGGCGCGCATAGCCCACCGCGTGCAGCGAGGCCGGCGCCGAGACCAGCGCAACGATAAGCACGAATAGCGCGCCGAGCGGCGTGAGCGCTATGTCCACGCCGGTCAGGGGAAGAAGATGAGCCGCGTGAAGGATGACCGGCTGCCCCTTGACCAGCACCTGAATTGCGGCAAACGCCTCCAACGCACAGGCGCCCCAGATACCAAGCGCCGCACCGGACATCCGGAAGCGCCTCGGCAGGAGAGCTCCCAGGACCGCCCCGCCGACGCCGGCCAGCGCGCCGGCGGCAATCATCACCCCGGTGGTCATCGGCGCGTGACCGATCGCAGGGCATCAAGTATTGCGGCCGGATCGGGCGGGCAACCGGGGACCTCGACGTCGACGGGAACCACGTCGGCCACCGCCCCCACCACCCCGTAGCCGTCTCGGAACGCCCCACAGTTGCGCGCGCAATCTCCCACGGCGATGACCAGGCGCGGCCTCGGCGTGGCTTCGAGCGTCTTGAGCAGTGGCATGGCCATGTTCCTGGTGACCACACCCGTCACCAGCAGCCCGTCGGCATGGCGAGGAGAGGCGACCAAACGCGCCCCGAAGCGTTCGGCATCGTAGACCGGCCCGAACGCCGAGGCGATCTCCACCTCGCATCCGTTGCAGGATCCGGCGTCGACATGGCGGAGCTGAAGAGACCCCTCCAGCTCGCGCGGCCCCGACTCGGCTTCCACGAGAGGGCCGGCAGGCTCAGTGACGCGCCGTGTACGAAGAAGGCGAAAGATGGTCGAGAGGGCCACGGGCAATCAGTGCACCGCGACGCCGACGACCGGGCGGGAGTGGTGCCGGTCGGCCAGGTGGGCCCTGCACGGAGACGGAAACAGCTTCGAAAACCCCCAGCCCGTAGTCGCCGCCCCACGCGGGCCGGCCAATCGAAAGTATTGAAGAATATCTTATGAGATTCTAAGATTATCGAATTGTTATATTATCGCCGGTATCGGGACGGTGCTGCAAATCGGTCGCAGCGTCGCCGGCCCCCCAACGGTCGGCCCGGTCGACCCAGAATTGCCGACAAAGCTGAGGGGGCAAGCCTCGCCGATCGGAGAGGCCGAAGGCCCACGCAGGACGGACGGCCAAGGTTGATTCCGGGGCCGCGCCCAGCTGATGAACCCCGCGGCGTGACACGAGCCAAAAGCAGGGCAACGGCGCATGGCCATCACCATTATGCGGACGGCGGGGTTATGTGCCCTGCCGACGTGTTTCTGCTGGTCATGACCGTTCCGATGGTGGTTTTGTCCGCATAATCCTGGCGGCCGGTATCACCCGGCAAGCGAGTCGAGCCAGCCCATCAGAGAGGTGTCCGAGGTCCAGTCGGGCAAGACGCCCGGGGTGAGCGCCTGGTAGGCGTTCTCGATGGCCTTGCGTTTTGTCTCTGCATCTGCACGGGCGCAGGTCTCGGTGGTGGACACGTCGGCGTGGCCGAGTAGGTGGCGGATGTAGATCAGGTTGACGCCAGCCTGGATCAGGTGCATCGCCCGGCTGCGTCGGAGGGTGTGGGGTGTGACCGGTAGTCCGGGGCCCAGTCGGGATCTCGAGCCCGGACGGATTGAACGTGGCGAGCCAGGAGCTTGGCGATCCCGGACCGGGTCAACCTGGAGTGCTTCGATCCCGGGAACAAGGGCTCATCGTTGCTTCGCGCTCGCGGGCGTACTCGGCGAGTGTCTTGGCAATGGGCCGGCTCTCCTTCGCGGCTGAGCATATGTCTCGGAGCACATACGCTCAACTGGACCGATCAAACCCTGCGGAGCACTTCCTTGATCACGAACTCGGCTGCCTCGTCGATGTCGTAACCATCGGGCCACTCGGCGACCAGCGCGTCGAGGTCGGTGCGGAAGGAGGCGTCGCTCAGCTTCGCCCGCAAGTTCGCCTCAGACAAAACAGAGGTGATCCCCGCAGGTCGATATGGCTGGAACGCCGCGACGATCTCGCTCCCCTCGATACCCAACTCGGCGAGCGCAAGCCACATGTCGAACAGGTCGCGGCCCTTCTTGCGTTGGTAGAGCGCACGGATCTTGGTGGCGAACAACTCCGGCGAGGCGAAGGTCCGTACTTCCGCGTGTCCGCTGAACCATTCGGTCGCCACCTCGAACTGCCTCGACAGGATCGGGAGGGCAGGCGATGTCTCGTGGGTGTTGATCTCCACCTTGATCTTCAGCGCAGCCGTCGGGTCGGTCTCGCTCGGCGCCCGCAGGAAGACCTTGGGGTGCTCACCGAACCTCGTGCCCGCCACGTCCAAGCCAACGCTGCCAGCGACCTCGCGGATCGCGTCGAGCAGTGGGCCGACGGGCGAGTGCGTCGTCCGAACGTAGTCGAGGTCCTCGCTGTATCGACGCGGCCGATCCATCACGAGCTGGTGCTAGCACGTGCCACCCCGGAACACGAGCTCCTTGCCAAGCAGTTTGTGCTCGGCGATCTCGATGATGAGGCGAGCCAGGACCAGGTCCTGCTCGACCTGGACGACGGTCGGCCATGGCTTCTCGTTCGCCCAGGCTTGGATGACGGCGCGGGGAATCACAGGTCGGGTTCCACTTCTGCGTTGATCACGAGTCCCCACCTCGCGTCTGCCTCTCCACGCCTTGGGCCACCGGCCGCGAGGAGGTCGACCGCGCGTCGCTCTTTGACCGAGTTGGCGACCACGAAGTCGTGGAGCGGCTCGGAGAGCGCCGACGCATCGGCGTACGACGACACACTGTCGAGCAGCCATCCCACGCGGCGCACTACGGCCAGTGGGTACAGCGAAGCGACCTCGACGAGCTTGGCCGCATCGAGCTTCGACTCCTCGACAAGCTCTCCGTAGATCGTGGCCACGTTGTCGAGCGAGCCACTGTCCTTGGGCCGCTCCGCGAGATCGAACACGGTTGCCTCGGGGGACGAGACCCGTACCGACGCCGTTCGTGAGTTGCGCAGCACGACGGGTACGTCGTCGAGGTGCGCGCGTTCATGGAAGCGCAGGCGAACACGCTCGATGTCGCGGTCGGCCAGCGACCGGTCCACCATCACCTGGAAGACCTGGGGACGCTGGTGTGCGGCGCCGTGCAGCTCTGCCGCGGAGAGCAGGCCCACGTAGTACGACCTGCCAAGGAAGCCCATGAGCTGGTCGATGAAGTCCATGGCCGGCACCACTCCCCACGACGAGAACTCCGAGGGAATCGGGACATAGAGCCCGGGCGCGGGCGCGAAGAAGTGGCCGGCGACGCGCGCGCGGCGCATCGCCTCTCGGGCGGCACCGCGAGAAAGTCCCGTCAGGTCGATGACCTGGTCGAGCGTGAGTGCACTGATGCCTCGCCCAACCACTTCATCGCGCAGGCGCCCGATGGGCACTTCGGAGAGGGTGCGCATGGACACCTCCCTATGTGTATCTATCTTGAGCGGAATCATATCATACATGATTCTGAGCATCTTTATTACGCCCCAAAGAGCGGTCTCGGACGATCCGCCTCACGAAGTTCGTCGTGCGCAACGTTGTGATCCCGTAACGTCGAACATCGATGTGTAGGCGCCATGGCCGGCCAACCGTCGGGACCTCCGCCCACAACACCGATACCTCGTCACCGTCGACGCGGAGGTCGACGGCAGCTGCCGTCCCGCTCGGCCGGGTGGCGAAGGAGGCGCGACCTTCGACCTGGTGGCACCATCGAGCTGGCCGACACCGTGAATCCAAGGCGAAGTTGTACCATTGGGCCGGATCCGCGCCGGAGGACTGGGAGAGATAGTTCGTCAATGCAGGAGACCACCTTGCCCGGCAACAAACCATGAGATCTGCACAGGTCACTCGTGCCGTCGATGCCTTCTCCGCCGCGAAGCGACCGGCTTCGCGCGTGCCACCGCCCTTTGGATTGGATCGATGAACGACGCAGGGCCCACTGAAGACGGAGGTCAGATGGACATCGAGCTGGCAACAGCAGCCCTCTTGGCGGATAACAAAGACGTGGGGATGATGCTTGGAGTCCTTGCCAACAGCTTGAAGGAGTCTCTCGGCTCTCAGATGGAGATCATCGCGTCATCGCGGGGCCTGCTGCGCCGCCAGACGGACCAGATCAAGCGGATGCGAATCCGCCTCGATCAGGACGACTACGAAGCTGACTTCGGAGACGGAAGACTCACCTGCACCGTCGGCCACACCTCGGGCAACATCCGCATCCGAACCGAGCAGCTCCCAATTGAACAGTGGTTGTCCCGCCTCCTGGCTGCCTTGCAGAAGGAGGCCGCCACCAACCAGGCCGCGCGTGCGGCGCTGGAAAGAGTCGTTATTGGAGGAACACTTTGAGCACTTTCCCGTCAGACCTTCCCAAGGATGCCAACACTCGCCTCCAAGAACTGGAAAACGGTCTCTTCACCAGTGATCTCTCGGTGAACGAATTCCTGCTCGTAAAACAGGCGGGCTTTCATCCGCTTGGCCTTGTCATGGGAAGCTCGATCTACCATATCGGCCTTCAAAAAGGAGCTTGGAAGTCCTCGCAGGAGATGACCAAGCTCACCGCGGCCATGTACAACGCCCGCGAACTGGCGATGAATCGCATGGAGGAAGAAGCCGAGCAGCTGGGCGCGGATGGCGTAGTAGGGGTGCGTTTGGACGTGAACTTCTACGAATGGGGCCACGACTCGGCGGAGTTCATCGCCGTTGGCACCGCGGTCAAGGCCGAGGACGGCTCGTCCTATCGCAACAAGCTGGGCAAGCCATTCACAAGCGACCTCAGCGGCCAGGATTTCTGGACCCTGGTGGCGACAGGCTATATGCCTCAGGCGCTGGTCATGGGCACCTGCGTGTATCACATCGCGCACAGGGGCATGGGGCAGGCGCTTGGCCAAATGGGCCAGAACACCGAGCTGACGAACTTTACCCAAGCACTTTACGACGCGCGCGAACTGGCGATGAAGCGAATGCAGGACGAGGCAAACAACGTCGGAGCCACGGGGGTGGTGGGAATGCGCCTGGAAGAAAAGAGCCACCAATGGGGAGAGCACACCATCGAATTCCTCTCGCTGGGAACGGCGGTGGCAAAACGTTCGTCTGACGTCCCGGTGGTGCTGCCCAGGCCGACCACGATCATCACCTTCGACAATTGAGTACCGACCTGCCTGGCGTCGAGGGAAACGCCTTCAATTCGAGCCTGAGTATCGCCGATTTCGCCGCGTGTCTCTCAATGGGCCTGCGTCCGGTTGGCATGGTCCAGGGTTTTTACTACGGCCAGCAATCGTCCTGGTCCAATTACTCGGCAAGCCCGGTCCGCAACTACCCGTGTGCGTGCATGGAAGTGACATACCACCAAACTGGCTGGCTAGGTAGTGCGGATCAACTGGACCAGGTCTGGATGACGGCTCACGCGGAGGC
>JAKAEN010000191.1 GCA_021818355.1 Actinomycetes bacterium
GGCGTCGCGTCTCGGCCGGGCGCCGAGCTCGTATGCGGAGCCGGCAAAGTGAGGGCCGCCCCCTTCATTCTGCTGGTGCTGTCGGGGGTGGCTCTGGCCCTGGCCGCCTGGCCTCCGCAGCTCGAGGGTACGCGCCGCAAACGTCTGCTCGGCGCAGGTGCGCGTGCCACCGAGGGCATTGGATTTCTCTCCGGGCTGAAGTCCACGCTCGACCGGGGCAGCGCATACTTCTCCGCGCCTGGTCCGGGCCGGGCCGGGCGCGGAAGCGGCCCGCTTGTGGTGGGGTCGGCGTGCATGGTGGTCGCCGCCACCTTGGTTGCCTCCGGGCGGAGCGCGCCGGCGATCGCTGCCGCGCTGGCGGGCATCGCCGCGCTGGCCATCCCGCCGGCAACGCGGCTCGCGCGGGCGCGCAGCGAAAGGCGGCGCATGGAGGCCGAGCTGCCTCTGGCCGTCGAGAAACTCGCCGTCTACCTTGCCACCGGCTTCTCCCTCGCCGCGGCCTTGTCCCGCCTGGGAGACCAGGGCGGAGCATCTGCTCCTGCGTTCGCCATGATCAGCAACGGTGTGCGCAGCGGCATGAGTGCGGCCGAGGCCGCCGCGGAAGCGGCCCGGCGCTGGCCGGGGCCGGCCATGGGGCGCCTGGCCACCTTGCTCGAGGGGGGAGCCGGCGGCGCGGACATGGTCAAGGCCGCCCGCTCCGCCGCCGCCGGCCTGAGGGCCGAAGCGCACCGGGCCGCGCTTGCCTCCATGGAGAAGGATTCGCAGAAGATCTGGATTCCGATCACCATCGCCGCGCTCGTCCCGGGGGTGGTGATGATCTTCGTCCCCTTCGTGGCCGTGCTGCGCTCGGTGGCCGGCTGATATGCCCGGCTCCCCGTGTTCAATCACCTCTCGGCCTCCTGATTGCGGCGCCTGGCCGCCAACGACGAACCTGTACAACAACGGATGCAAGGAAAGGAAGTCAGATGGGGATTTACGCGGTGATTTGGATGCTGGCACAGGTAGAGCGGGCCGGGGACCGGCTGGCGGAACACATCGGCCCGGGAGAGGGCGAGCGAGGCGAGGGCGTGGTCTCAGCCGCGATAGCGGTGCTCATCTTCGCGTTTCTCGGCGTGGTGCTCTGGGTCGCCTTCAAGGCGACGATGGGCACCGCCACCTCGGCGATCAACGACCAAGTGGCCAAGCTGGGGCAATGATGGGGGCAAGGCGAGCCCGGCGGCGACACGGAGAACGAGGCAGCGGCTACGTGCCGGCCCTGGTGGGCATCGTGGTCGCCTTGGCGGTGCTCGAGCTGGTCCTCTCGCTGGCCAGGCTCGCCGCCGCCCAGGTCAGGCTTTCGGCCACCGCTCAGGATGTCGCCAGGCTTGCCGCCGGGACCCTGGGCGCGTCCGGACGCATCCCCTGGGCGGCCCTTGCCGCCCAGACCCGCGCCGACCTGGGAAGCCTGGCCCCCGGTGCCACTCTCTCGCTGCAGCCTTCCGGCGGAATGGTGGTTGCGCGGGTTACCGCGCGGCTGCCCATCGCCTCGATACCGGGGGTGGCGCCCGTCTGGACGACGCTTACGGGGAGGGCGGCCATCTCCGCCGAGCCGGCATGAGGCGCCGGCGCGAGGAGGGGATGCTCGACGTGGCAATGGCGCTGGCCTCGCTCTGCCTGCTCGTCGCGTTCGGCGCCTACCTCTTCACCCTCACCGCCACGGCGACGCGAAGCCAGCAGGCCTTGGGCGAGGCTCTCCGCAACATCGCCCGCGTCATCCAGCGCGGGCATGCGCCGGTGGGCGCCGCCGCCGCGAGCGCGCAGGCGGAGGCGACCTTTGCGGCCATAGGGGCTCCCGCCGCCGGCCTGAGGGTGAGCGTGGGGATCATGGCCGCATGCACCGCCGAGCGGGTCGAGTTGCGCCTCCCGCTGCCCCTGCTGCCTGGGGTGATGCTCTCCGGTACAACAACGCAACCGCTTTCGCTGACCGGCGGCTGCGCATGAGCCGCCGCCGCGGCCGGGAGGGCGCCGAGAGCGGCTCGGTGCTCATGCTGGTGCCGGCCATAGCGCTGGTGGCAATGGGGCTGGCGGCCCTGGTGGTCGACCTCGACTACCTCTACATGGCCAAGTCCGAGCTCGAGAACCGCGTCGAGGCGGCCGCCACCGCCGCGGTGGACCAGTTGAGCCAGGCCGACCTCTACCAGGGATCGGCGGTGCAGATCGACCCGGCCCTGGCCCGGGAGATAGCCGGTTATCAGCTGACTGGCGTCTCCACCCACGGGTATCGGGTTACCGGCGTGAGCACCGCCGTAGCAGGCAACTCCATCTGCGTCCTCGCCCAAGCCCGGGTGGAGCTGCCCGCCTTCGGACCTCTTCTCGGAGCCACTCCGGCCTCGCAGATCCAGGCACGGTCCATCGCCACGCTTCCCGCGCCCGGCCAGGACCCCGCAACGGCGCCGGTGCCCTGGTGCTGAGGTGGCCCGCCCTCCCTCGATGAGAAGCCGGCCTAAATTGTCTACATGCGAATCATCGAGCGCTACGAGTCCCCGGTTCGCCTGGCCATCGCGAACTCCGCCGGGGGCGGCCGCGAACTCCGGGCGCTTGCGCTCTCCGATCTGGGCGAGCTGCCCGTCGAAGTCGTCGGCCTGGGTGGTGACGAGCTGGCCCGCCTGGAGCTGCCCGAGCTTCCGGCCGGCAGCGGCCACGCCACGCCGCTCGAAGGTTCCATACATCCCAACCGCGCCGTGATCCTCACCTCAACCGCGGAGCGCACCTACAGCTTCGCCACCAACCGCATCGAGCTCGAAGGGGCCACCAACTTCCGCGACTTCGGCGGCTACGGGTGCCAAGACGGCGGCTCCATGCCCTGGAGGCGCTTCTTCAGGAGCGAGAACCTGAGCCGCATTACCGCCGCGGACATCGCCGAGATGGGCGCACTGGGGATCAGGAAGGTCTTCGACCTGCGCCGCCCGGACGAGGTGGCCCTCTCCCCCACCCCAGGTCTGGAGGCAGCGGGCATCGAAGTGGTGAGCGTGCCGATTTCGGGCGCCATCGCCGGCTACGACGACGGGGTGAGCGGGATCTTCGAAGGGAGGATCCACTCCATCACGGCCTGGGACATGATCGGGATGTACGAATCCATCCTCGAGAACCACTTGGACGACCTGCTCTCCGTGGCATCGGAGATCGCCGCCTCGCCGGTGCCGACCCTCGTGCACTGCACCGCCGGCAAGGACCGGACCGGGCTGGCCGTCGCCCTGGTGCAGTTGGCGCACGGCGCTTCCCGCCAGGACATCTTCTACGACTACCTACTCTCCAACCGACTGCGCACGCCGGTGAGAATGGCCACGCTGGAGCCGGAATTCGAGAAGCGAGGCCTGGATATCACCCGGTTCAAGGCCTACTTCTCCGCCCCCTTCGCCGCCTTGGAGTCGGTCTACGAAGACCTCGAGGCTGCCGCGAAGAGCATTCGCACCGCCGCGGCCTGAGCTAAAGCCGGTACTAATTCAAAACGGATTCAGCGCTCACTCAGCAGCAAAATCCCATATCAACGGCGTCCCATTTTCAAATATTCCCTCCCATGCAGGGAAAGTTCTGTACCATATTGGACATCTGCTGACCACGTGCCTAGTATCAGGGCAATTCGTCATCATGACGTTTGTCACAGAGAAGGGGGAACCAATGCCGGAGTCGTCCAACGACAAGGCTGTGACCATCGAAGCTCTAATGACCGAGCAGAGAACTTTCGCCCCGAGCGACGCCTTCCGCGCGCAGGCAAATCTCAACTCGGAGTCGGTGTACGCCGAGGGCGAGGACTACGTGAATTTCTGGGAGAACGAGGCTCGGCACATCCAGTGGCGCAGCCCCTGGACCCAGGTTCTTGATTGGTCGAACCCGCCCTTTGCCAAGTGGTACGTCGGCGCCAAGCTGAACGTGACCGAGAGCTGCCTGGACCGCCATCTGGCGGATAAGGGCGACAAGGTCGCCTACTACTTCGAGGGCGAGCCGGGCGACACCCGCGTGCTCACATATCGCGATCTCTACCATGAGGTCAACAAGCTCGCCAACGGCCTCGAATCCCTGGGGGTCACCAAGGGCGACAGGGTCGCGATCTACATGGGCATGGTTCCCGAGCTTCCCATCTCCCTCCTTGCCGTCGCCCGCCTGGGCGCCGTCCACTCCGTCGTCTTCGGCGGCTTCTCCGCCGACGCCCTGCGCGACCGCATCAACGACTCCGCCGCCAAGGTCCTGATCACCTGCGACGAGTCCTGGCGCAACGGCGGCCGCATCGCGCTCAAGCAGTACGCGGACAATGCGCTGGGCGAGACCCCCTCCATCGAGAAGGTCGTCGTGGTGCAACGCACCGGCGCCGACATCCCCATGGTCGAGGGCCGGGACATCTACTACCACGACCTGGTGGACGACATGTCGGACGAGAAGGCGGCCACCGAGACCGACTCGGAGGACCCGCTTTACATCCTCTACACCTCCGGGACCACCGCCAAGCCCAAGGGCATCCTGCACACCACCGGCGGGTACCTGGTGGGAGCCTCCTTCACCCACCGCAACGTCTTCGACATCAAGGACGACGACATCTGGTGGTGCACGGCGGACATCGGCTGGGTGACCGGCCACTCCTACATCGTCTACGGCCCCCTGGCCAACGGCTCCACCGGCGTACTCTACGAGGGCGTTCCCAACTTCCCGGACAAGGACCGCTTCTGGAGGATCGTCGAGAAGTACAAGGTGACGCAGTTCTACACCGCGCCCACCACCATCAGGACCTTCATGAAGTGGGGAACCGAGTTTCCCGAGCGCTGCGACCTCTCCAGCCTGAAGCTGATCGGCACCGTGGGCGAGCCGATCAACCCCGAGGCGTGGATCTGGTACAACGAACACATCGGGCGCGGGAACTGCCCCATCGTCGACACCTGGTGGCAGACCGAGACCGGGCACATCATGATCTCGCCGCTGCCGGGCATCACCACCACCAAGCCAGGCTCCGCGACCAAGCCGCTGCCGGGTATCGGGGCGGACATCGTCGACGACGACGGCAACTCGGTCCCGCTGGGAGGCGGAGGATATCTCACCCTCACCCACCCGTGGCCGGGAATGTTGCGCACCATCTACGGCGACCCCAACCGCTACGTGGACGTCTACTGGAGCCGCTTCTCCAAGCCCGCCGAGGGCAAGTGGGTCTACTTCGCGGGTGATGGCGCCAAGCGCGACGAGGACGGATACTTCTGGCTGCTCGGCCGAGTAGACGACGTGATGAACGTCTCCGGCCACCGCATCTCCACGCTCGAGGTCGAGTCGGCCCTGGTCGACCACCCCTCGGTGGCGGAGGCCGCGGTGGTGGGCCGCATGGATGCCACCACCGGACAGGCGATCGCGGCCTTCGTGACCCTGAAGGGCCACGTGGTGGGCGACGACGCCCTCTTGGGCGAGCTGCGCGAGCACGTGGCGGTGAAGATCGGCAAGATCGCCCGCCCCGCCTCCATCGTCTTCACCGACGAGCTGCCCAAGACCCGCTCGGGCAAGATCATGCGCCGCCTCCTGCGGGACATCTCCGAAAAGCGCCAGCTGGGCGACGTCACCACACTTGCCAACGCCGACGTGGTGAAGGAGATCGCCGAAAAGGCCCAGGCGGCCTCGTCCCGCGAGAATTCTCAGGAATAGCGGATCCGGGTTGAATCGGACTCGACCACTGAGCCCGATGGCGGACATGGATCCATCAGCACAAGTGTTCGGACCGGCGGGCGCGCCATTCCAGGCGCGATCCCATGCCG
>JAKAEN010000192.1 GCA_021818355.1 Actinomycetes bacterium
CTCGGCCGCGGCACTCTTGCTCATGCCACCCACAACCGCGGCCACCGCCCGCTTCCGCAGCGCTTCCTGCGCCTCACCCGAGAGCGTGCGTGCGTCGATGGTTTCCATAAACCCAATATCGGTCCGCTTCACCCAAATGTCAACCATACCGCCGTCGGATTAGTAAGATCCTTCGTCGTGGCGCCCGTGGCGCCACCCAGGATGACAGGCGTTTCGGCACCCCTTACCAGGGACACACACGACATCGGCGCACGATGTTGGCGCATGACGTCGGCACAGGCTTTGGCCTCCAATTTCCGAAACGCCTACCACGGCCCACCCACCCCGCGGGCTGAAGCCCGCGGCTACAAAGACGGTCGTCTCGAGCGTCGATCCGCGTCCGTTGTCATCCTGGCTCCCGTCGTGGGCGGATTC
The DNA here is from genome assembly GCA_021818355.1 of Actinomycetes bacterium. Classification (GTDB taxonomy): domain Bacteria; phylum Actinomycetota; class Acidimicrobiia; order Acidimicrobiales; family Acidimicrobiaceae; genus Acidithrix. Next base: position 415 of record JAKAEN010000192.1, read on the forward strand.
TTGAATACTGACACGTATCGGTGTAACGTTGCTGCGTGAAGAGGCGGGACCTCGAAATGAAGCTTCGGGAGCTTGGTTGGGAGTTGGTGCGGCACGGGGCTCGGCACGATGTCTGGGCCAAGGGAGAGCACGAGATTCCGGTCCCGCGCCACAACGAGATCAACGAGTACACGGCCAAGGGCATCCTTCGGGAGGCCCAGGGGGTCCGATGATGCGGTTCGAAGGTCGAGTGTTCAAGCAAGGCCGGTATTGGGCCATCGAGGTTCCGGTCCTGGGCCTCGTGACGCAGGGCCGGACAAAGAAGGACGCCCTGGCGATGATCGCCGATGCGATCGAGAGCCTGGTCAACAGGGAGGGGTTCCGCGCCGAAGTCTTCCCCGGCAAAGGGGAGACCTTCGAGGTCGGCGCACAGGATCAACCTGCATTGACGGCTTTGCTCCTGCGGCGCCAGCGCGTGTTGAGCGGACTGTCGCTTGCCGAGGTGGCGAAGCGCCTGGGGGCTTCCTCGCTGAACGCGTACGCGCGCTATGAGCAGGGCCGGACGCATCCGACGCTCGCCCAGTTCAGCAAGCTTCTCGCCGCAGTCTCGCCTGGAGGCGACTTCGTCCTGTCGGCCAGCCGCCGAGCAAGGGCGGGCTAACCTGCGCGTGCACTCCGGCGGCTGCCTCGTCGCCCGGCCTGTCGTAACGCCACTCGCCGGCGACGCTGCACAGGCCCACTGGTTACCACCCACCCGCCCCGTGGGCTGAAGCCCGCGACTACAAAGACAGCCTCGCAGGTCAATCCGCACCCGTGGCCATCCTGACGCCCCGCGTCTACACACCTTTTGTCATCCTGAGCGAGCACAGCGAGCGAAGGATCTCGTAGTTCCCTGAGACCCTTCGTCGCTTCGCTCCTCAGGGTGACCAAGGTTGTCATCCTGACACCCCGCGCCCATCTCCCCGTTGTCATCCTGACGCCCCGCGCCCATCTCCCCGTTGTCATCCTGACGCCCCGCGCAGCGGGGCGGAAGGATCTCCCCAACGTTGGCGAGGTTCTCTTCCTTCGCTCCGCTCAGGACAGGCCCTTCGCTCCGCTCAGGACAGGCCCTTCGCTCCGCTCAGGACAGGCCCTTCGCTCCGCTCAGGACAGGCCCTTCGCTCCGCTCAGGACAGGCCCTTCGCTCCGCTCAGGACAGGCCACTTCGCTTCGCTCAGGACAGGCCCTTCGCTCCGCTCAGGACAGGCCCTTCGCTTCGCTCGGGACAGGCTCGCGGCCCTGCGGGCCTCGTCAGCATGCCGGTTCCTTTCTCTGTCATCCTGAGCGAGCGCAGCGAGCGAAGGATCCCATGGCATCGTGATGCCCATGAATGTCACAAGGCGGCGTAGGGTAAGGACCCACGATGTGGGCACATGACGTGGGCGCGGGCTCTGGCTTCCGGTTCCGAAACGCCTACCACCGCCCGCCCATCCTGCATGCTGAAGCCCGTGCCTGTAGCCCGTAGCTACCGAGCGTTGGTGCGAATAGGGCCGCCTGTTTCTTGACGGCGCTCGGCCCAGACCACGAAGAGCCAAAGCCCAATCATCGCGGACGCCAGCGCAGATGGCACCAACCCTGACGCCGCGCCGATGCGCTGCTCCCACATCAGTGCCAGAGCCACGCCAACGACGGCAAGCGCCCCATACAGGCATGTCACGAACCGGTGCGAGAACCCGGCCAGGACCAAGCGCTGGTAGAGGTGCGACCGGTGCGCCTGAAAGATGTTCTCCCCTCGCCGCAGTCGCCGGAGCAACGTGAAGCTCGTGTCGAACACGAACGGCCACACGAGCAGGACCCCGGCGAGCGCGAGCCGAGGATCACGCCGCGCGCCGATGATTGCCAGCGCCGCGAAGCTGAAGCCCAAGAACGCGCTGCCCACATCACCCATGAAGATCTTCGCGGGCGGCCAGTTATGGACGAGGAACCCGAGACTCGCGGCGGCCAGCAGCAGCCCCAGCCACGTCTCGACGTGGCCGGAGCCCCATGTGAGGGCGACCCACCCCAACCCCGCCACGACCGCCTGACTCCCGGCGATCCCGTCGATTCCGTCCATGAAGTTGTACGCGTTGGTCAGCCCTACGATCCACAGGAAGGTGATGGGTAGGCCGAGATACCCGAGGCAAAGGGACCCAACACCTGGAGCCTCCAATACGGTCCACGACCCAACCCCAACCACCACCACCACTGCTGCGAGTGTATGGGCCCCGAAACGCCCAAGCACCGGAAGAGGGCGCACGTCATCCCTCCAGCTCACGACGGCGATGAGCAGCGCCGCACCGATGAAGCTGAGCAGGTGCTGGGCGCTGCACAGGGGTAGTAACGCCCAGCAGAGCCAGATGCCAATGAGGCTGACAGCCACGATGGCTGTCCCGCCGCCTCGGGGCGTCGGTTGGCTGTGCAGACTCCGTTCATTCGGGGCGTCCAAGATCCGGTGCCGGAGAGCGACACGGCGGACATAACCTACGAGCCCAAGCGAAACCAGAGCCGCGCTGACAGCAGCCATGACAAGAGCCAAACACGCATCGACAGGCACGCCGCAGGCCCTTACTCGCTCGCCCCATCATCATTGAGGTGCGCTATCACCGCCACCATGGGGTTCATCCGTGTCACCGCACCCCATTACCAGGCAGGGCTGCCACTCGGCCAATCGCGCGTAGCCACGCGACTTCATCAGCAATACCCTTGGCGAGATCACAGCCTGGCCGGATGCCGAGCAACTCCTGCGCCTTCCTACAATCCAGTGATAGTGGGGAAAAGAGCTTATTGAACACACTTGTGCTCAAGGGAAGCGCGGCGCCAGTCAACACTCCGAGGGCATCGCAGCAGCGTGCTGCGGCCCACCCCATTGACCAGGGTAGGCGAGGCATGACCCCATTGACAGATAGAGCCATCCGAACCTCGTCGATCAAAGATCTGAGGCTTGGATGAGGAACATCAGCCACTTGGATGATCTGTCCGGATGTCGCAACGGATTGGGCCGCTAGCACTGCTGCCTCAGCTGCCCTGTAAGAACTGATCATCGCGCGGGGATGTCGCGCATTTCCAAACTGCACAAACCGCTTGCGACTGATCGCTTCAATGAGGCGCGCAACATTCCCCCGGTCAAATGGGCCGTAGGCTACCGGGAACCGCAGCACCACATTCTCGACCCCGCTGGCACTCAGTATCACGCGCTCGGCAGCCTGTTTTGATCGCGCGTATGGCGTCTTAGGGTTCTCCGGGTGGTCTTCGCGGATACCCTGCCCACAATCGAGTCCATAGATACCGATTGTAGAAGCAAAGACGATACGACGCGCCCCGCACGCCACCGCAGCCTGCACCACATTTCTCGCGCCCTGAACATTCACCGCATTCATCAAACCGTCATCAATACCGCCATGCACAGCGGCGGCGAGGTGGAAGATGACATCAATGTTCTCTACCGCTCGCCGGATTTGCTCCGCTTCCCGAACGTCCCCTCGGACGAACTCCGCTTCGCTCGGAAGTGAGTCGCGGAGCGGATCCCCAACGTCGAAAACCCGGCAGAATACCCCTGCACCAACGAGTCGATCGATCAGTGCCCGCCCGAGACATCCGGATCCACCGGTGACAAGCGCCCTCACCCGGCGCTCCCGATGACCGAATTGAGCAACCGCTCGTACTGCCTGAGCACGACTTCCCGAGAGAACCGGGCTTCTGCAACCTCCCGGGCCCGACGACCCATCTCGCGGACCGCGACAGGGTTGCCCCTGGCACTACGGACTGCGTCCGCCAGGCCCTGCCAGTCGCCCGCCCCCACGAACCAGCCCACTTGCTCTTCCTCCACCGTAAGGCACGCCTCGGAGCCATGATCACCAACGACGATCACCGGCCTCCCTGCCGCCAAGTAGTTGTAAAGCCTGCTAGGAACGGAGACCCCAAGCATTCCCGGGACCAACACCGTGAGGGCCACATCACATGCGCTCAAGAAATCTGTCTGGCGGTCCCTGGGCAGCGGCCCTTTGATGATCACATTCCGCAGGCCTCTCCCGCGAACCTCGGCCGCAAGCCATGCCTCACGGCCTCCAGAGCCAACCATCACGAAGACAACGTCTTCCTCGGCTCCAAGCGCCTGGGCAGCACGCAGAACCGTCTCCAGGTCTTGGGCGCGCCCAAGGTTTCCGGCATGCAGGACAATGAATTTCCCCTTTAGCTCAGGCCACAACCCGCATTGGCCCTTCGGCACAGCCCTGACCACATCAACGTCTGCCCAGCTGGTAATAACAACTACCGAAGGTCGTGCAGCGTCGCCACCCACTCGCTCCCGAACCCTTTCCGCCATGTCGCGGCCGATGACCACCACCTTCTCGCAACGCAGCAGGATCCGTCTCGAGGCCCACCTCAACAATTTGGCGAGGCGGCTGGTTGAACGCGTGAACCCAGTTGCGAAAAGAATATCCGGATAGACGTCGTCGATCTTCAGCACGATTTGTGCGCCACGGACCGCTGCAGCAAGGCCCACTATGAACGGCAGCACCGGCGGATTGGTCACAACAAGTGCAACGTCACCCTTCCTAAAGCGCCGAAGGCCTTCAAACAGCACCGAAACCGAGAAGGTGACCATGTTCGCAATCCGTGACGTAACCCTGTCTTTCGAGAACGTCGTCGACCAGCAACGGTGAATCGAGACGCCCTCTCGGACCTCGTCCGTCTGAGCCCGTTGCCCCCGGGATGAATATGTCGGCTGACTGCAGAGAACGCACACCGTCATATGAGCGGCCAGCGCCTCGGCGATGCAGGTCATGTAGAGACCTGTCGAGGTAAGCTCCGGATAATAGAGCTCTGACACGACAAAGACGCGGTTTCTCGACACTCGGCCGCCACTCCCATCATTGGAGCCAGGACCCCTAAGGGCCCCGCCGGGACCCTTCCGCCCTCGCTCCGATCTTCGCCAACGGGTGACTCTGAGCAAGGCGCTTTCCCAGGCCCCGGGGACGCCGGGCCTATTTGCGCCAGACGGTGTGATTGACGTAATCGGTGTAGCTCAGGATAATCCGCACAACCTTCTCCGACACGTTCGGCACGTCCCAGTCGCGCACGATGCGCAGCGCCCGTTCCGCCCCGCGCGGCTGCGTGGCGAGGATTTCCAGCCCTTGCTCGACCCGGGCCCACGACAGGCCGGTCATCATCACCGCCGCCTCCTCCATCCCCTCCGGCCGCTCGTGCGCCTCGCGGATGTTGAGGGCGCGGAGGTTGAGAATCGACGCCTCCTCACTGATCGTGCCGCTATCCGATAGCGTTGCCGCCGCGGACAGCTCAAGTGCAGCGTAGTCGGTGAAT
>JAKAEN010000193.1 GCA_021818355.1 Actinomycetes bacterium
CGAGATACCGGGCGAGGCGATCGAGTATGCGTTCGCACCTGGGCGGGCCGGCGAACTCGGAGCGGTTTCGGTGAGCGGTAGGCCGAAGCGCCCGGCGGCTACTCGATCAGCGCCGCAGGTTCCGGTCGGGGGAGCGGAGCCGGCGCTGCGGAGGCGAGCCCCCAATGGCCGGTCCCGCCGGCGGCTGCCGGCTCGCGCTCCGGAAGATCGCCTAAGGGCACACCGCGTGGATCGCCCGTAGGCGCAACCCCGGCCATAGGCAAAACAATCCTGAAGGCGCGCTCGCGCGGCGCGCTCGGGAAAGTGGACATTGCGACCCCACTAACAAACGCTGGAAATTCCAGCTGCGACTAGCACAATTTACACTACGTAGAGTGGCATTACGCTCAATAGGTTCCCTAAATCCAAGGGCAGAGCCGGGTTGCCTCTCACGAGAGCGGTCCTGTGCCACCGGGGCGGATCTGGTCGCGGTTTTCCCACGTCAGATTGATGCTACTTCCGAGCCGGATTCCGGCCAAGCGATGCGAAGTGGCATTGGACATGGGTTGCGCCAACAAAATTAAGGAGGCCTACACCACTCTCTGCATCCGTTGCCCAACTCGATCGCGCGCAGAGTGGTGGCCATGGCTCACCGCAGGCGCCGACGTTCGTCCCCGCACCTGGGCGCGGTCGGTCGCGGAAGCAGCGCCGGTACCGGTCGCCGGCTCCTCAAGCGATTGCGCCGATCTGCCGAAGATGAGCACGGAGCCGCCACGTTCCTGGAGGGAAGATGATCTTCTTCAGAGGCCGTGCGTGGTGGTCCATTCTGGCGCTCGGAGGCGCCTCGCTTTCTCTGGGCCTGCAACCAGGTGCTATTCGGCAGGTGCACCTCGAGGTGTCGGTGCGCACCGGGCACGGAGTCTCCAAAGTCGCTCATGCTCGTAGATCCGCGCCACGGCATGCCCCGCATCGGCGCCCTCGGGGGAAGTCCGTCCCGGAGGCTGGAAAATCTTCACTTCACCTCGCTCCGACCACGGCGTCTTCGCAGGCGATGGCAGGCGTGGGAACCCTGGTGACTCCGACAACGATGCCGCCTGCAACGACTTTGCTCCCGGGCCCGGCGCCCACAACCAAAACGCCTGACGCGACGGCGGCAACGGCATCGGCACCACCACCTGCATCCTTGCAGCCGGCGGGGGCCGCAACCCTTGCCACGCACTGGATCATCGCCGCCTCGGCCCTCCAGGATTTGATTGACTCCGGCGGCGCGGGCATCGCGCGCTCGACCTTCGACAACCCCACCACCGTGATTCTCGGAAGCTCATCCGGCATCAGCACCTGGAGTTTCAACCGCGGCATCTCCGCCAAGAGCCTCTCCGAAGTCGAAGCCGCCGCGGCGGCCACACCAAGAGCGGACACCGTCCTCTACGATCCCGAGGACTGGTCCTTCACCCCCACGACCGAGCAGCTGAACCCCTTTGCCGCCTCTCAAAGCGCCCAGACGTTCGCAGCTGGCGCGCACATGTCCCTAATCTCTGCTCCCGCGCTCGACCTGATGAAGGTGCTCTATCCGGGCATCTCACCCAAGACCGCCTACATCTCCGAAGACGTCCCCGGCCAGCTCGCGCGCGTGGTGTCCACAATCGAGATTCAGGCCCAGTCCCTGGAGGCGAGCCCCGCAACCTACGCCGCCTTCGTGCGCGCTGCGGTCGCGGAGGCGCGCGCAGTGAATCCCGCGGTGCGCGTTTACGCCGGCCTGTCGACCAATCCGGACGGCCAGACGGTCACTTCGCAGGAGCTCTACAAGGACGTTCAGGCAACCTTGGGGGATGTCTACGGCTACTGGTTGAACGTTCCCTCCGGAGGCGCGTACTGCCCTTCTTGTGGGACTCCTCAGCCCCAGGTGGCCATCGATCTCCTCACCGAACTGCGGGGGTGAATCCGAGAATCGAGGGCCGCGAGAGCGGTGCGTTTCTATGCCGGCGATCGCCGGCGATGCGCTTAGGACAGCGAAGACGCAACCTCGGCGGCCGCTCCGCTGGCAATGTCGATCGTCCACTCGATGTCGTCCCAGCTATGGGCAAGCGATGGGAAGATCACCTCGTATGCGCCGGGGGCGAAGGCCACGCCCCTGCGAAGCATGGCATGAAAGAACTTCGAGTAGAGCCCCGCCGACGCCGCGGCCTGGGAGTCCGCGTAGTTCCGAACCGGCGTGGTTACGAAATATAGGCCCACCAACGGACCGAATGTGGGCGCAGAGGCCTCGATGCCAACCGCCTCGAGAACCTTGACAAGACCATCCGCGAGAGCCTTGGCACGTCCCTCCAGCATCATGTAGCTCGAATCGTCAACGGCCGACAAGACGGCGATTCCCGCCGCGGTCGCCACCGGATTGCCCGAGAGGGTGCCGGCCTGGTACACGGGGCCGAGAGGAGCGAGCCTCTCCATGATCTCCTTGCGCCCGCCGAAGGCGCCGATCGGCATGCCGCCACCGATCACCTTTCCGAAGGTCCAGAGATCGGGGCGCACCCCGAGTCTGGCCGAAGCTCCCCCCTTGGCCACGCGGAAGCCGGTGATCACCTCGTCGAAAATGAGTAGCGCGCCAACCCGGTCGCACTCCTGGCGCAGGCCTTCGAGAAAGCCCGGCTCGGGCAGTACCAGATTCATGTTGGCCGCCACCGGCTCGACGATCACGGCCGCGATGCTCTCGTCCAGCTCGGGAACGACGTTGTAGGGAAGCACGACTGTGTCTGCGACAGCGCTGGCGGCCACCCCGGCCGAATCGGGGAGGGCGAGGGAGGCGACCCCACTGCCGCTACCCGCAAGGAGCCCGTCGGAATGGCCGTGATAGCAGCCGTCGAACTTGACGATCCGGCTGCGGCCGGTGAAGCCCCGTGCCACGCGCAGGGCGGACATCGTAGCCTCGGTCCCGCTCGAGCACAGGCGAACCATCTCGCAGCCCGCGACACGCTCGGTGATCAACTCTGCCAGCCTCACCTCTCCTGGGGTGGGCGCTCCGAAGGTGGCGCCCAGCCCTGCGGCCTTCACGATGGCCTCCACGACGCGTGCGTCGGCATGGCCCAGGATCGAGGCGCCGTAGGACTGCACGTAGTCGAGGTAGCGCCTCCCCTCGACGTCGTAGACCCACGCTCCCTGGCCACGCTCCACGAAGTAGGGCGTCCCGCCCCCGACCGACTTGAAGGCGCGCACCGGTGAGTTCACTCCGCCCGGAATGAGCTCGCAGGCTCGATCGAAGTACTCCTGGTTGGTCGAATAGTGCACTTGGGCGCCTCCGGCTGGGAAATGTGTGGCGATTTGGCCTGGAAGCCGATTCTAGGAGGACACCGGCACGGGCGCTGGCTTGGGGCGCCACCCACCGTGCCGCATGCAAGTATGGGTCCATGGAGGTTGTCTCGAAATTGGCGGCGATGGCATGCGCCGCAATTCTCGTCGCGGCCTGCGGGCAGTCCCGGTTTCCGGCCTCCCCCAGTGTCGGCATCCCCACTCAAGCGCCCCGGACGCGCATCGCCCCCAACGGCCCTTGTGTGCTGGTGGGAAGCGCCCGGGCACCGGGATCGAACGGCTCCAACGCCCCACTGGAGGTAGGGAAGAGCCCCGATTACGCGGTAGTGATATGGGTCCCGGGTCTCAACGCCCGGCCCTGCCGGGCAGCAATGACCCGGATCGGCAAGAGCGCGGCCAACGCCCTCGCAGGAGCGATCGACGCGGCGCCGCTCTTCCCCAAAGGCACCTTCAACTGCCCCGCCGACGATGGCGGGGCGGCCGACGTCTACTTCGCCTACCGGGGGGCGCCGTCAGTGGCCAGAGTGTGGATCTCCCTGGCCGGCTGCCGACCGGTCGTCATGGAGGACCGCTGGCCGCGTCAGCTGGACAGCTCCATCATGGACCTGTTACGCGCCAGCGCGCCGCAGGCATGGGAGCATTATCTCAGCAGCTGAACTGCGGGAATGTTGCCCCGGCGTGGTAACCGCACCTAGCCGAGCACCTCAGCCAGGTCGTGGGCGAAGTAGGTCAGGATCAGGTCGGCGCCGGCCCGCTTGATCGCTGTCAGCTGCTCAAGCGCCACGGCCCGACCGTCAATCCAACCTTGCGCCTCTGCTGCGCGCACCATGGCGTATTCGCCGGACACCTGGTAAGCGGCGATCGGGATCGAGACCATCGGCCGCACGGCGGCGATAATGTCCAGGTAGCTCGAGGCGGGCTTGACCATCACCATGTCGGCACCCTCCGCGATGTCGAGCTCCACTTCGATGAGAGCCTCGCGCGCGTTGCGGAAGTCCTGCTGGTAACCCTTCCGATCGCCTCCGTTGGCTATGGTCACGTCGACAGCGTCGCGGAAGGGGCCGTAGAAGGCGGAGGCGTACTTGGCGGAATACGCCAGTATGCCGACCCCGCTGAAACCCTCCGAATCCAGTGCGGAGCGTATGGCGCCAACTTGGCCATCCATCATGCCCGAAGGAGCGACCATGTCGACGCCGGCTCGCGCTTGGGCAAGCGCCATCTGCGCGTATAGCTCGAGTGTGGCGTCGTTGTCCACGCACCCGCGGTCATCGAGCACCCCGCAATGGCCATGGTCGGTGAACTCGTCGAGGCAAAGATCAGCCATTACGACGGCGCCATCCCCTAGCCGATCCTTCAGGGCCGAGATAGCGCGCTGGTTTATGCCGGTGGCGGCATAGCCCTGGCTCCCAACCGAATCCTTCTCCTCGGGGACCCCGAAGATGATGAAGCCCTTCACGCCGAGTCCGGCGAGACGCTCCGCCTCCTTCAGGAAAGAGTCCATGCTGTGCTGGTATATCCCGGGGAGACTGGTGATCGGCAGCGGCTCGGTCGCGCCTTCCTTGACGAAGAAAGGGGCGATGAGGTCGTCGACTCCAAGACGGGTCTCCGCCACCAGATCCCGAAGTGCTTGTGAGGAGCGCAGACGACGGGGGCGGCGCTGGATTTCGAACATGACATCCAATTTAGGCCGCGCCCATGCTTTCAAGAGCGGCGCTACTCCGTGGCGCCGCGACCTCCGACCGCCCTTTCCAAGGCCCGCACGAGGCCGTCGAGGTCGTGATTCTCGGCGGTGGCCGCCACCCGCACTCCTGCCTGCTCTGCCGTTGCCGTGGTGACCGGGCCAATCGAAACCGCCAGGGGCGGGACCGCTTCTGGCCCGTAGACCTCCAGAAAGCCGGTAACCGTGGAGGAGGAGGTGAAGCAGATCGCATCGGCTGATTCCACCTGGGCACGCCCGGCTTGGTCGGGGTGGAAAGGCAGAGTCTGATATGCCTCCACCACGCGCACGCGAATCCCCTTCGCCGCGAGGCCCTCGGCCACCACTTTGCGAGCCTGTCGCGCCTGCACCAGCAGTGCAGAACCGCTGGTGGCGGGGAACTCCTCGGCGAGTGCGTCGCCGACGAACTTGGAAGGCACGAAGTCGGCCTTTCGCCCGTGGGACTCGACGGCACGCCGGGTGGCCGCGCCCACCACGGCAATGCGTACTCCGGCCGGCAGGGAGCGACCCCCTAGCAGAGCGAAGAAGGCATCGACGCCGTTAGCGGAAGTGAAGACGACCCAGTCGTAGAGCTGGAGGTGAGCGGTCGCGTCTTCCAGGTCGCTACCGCCGTCGGAGGGCGGCGCAATCCGGATCACCGGAGCCGAAACCACCTCTGCGCCCAGCGCGGAGAGCTTCGCCGCCAGCTCGCCCTGCTGCTCGGCGGCTCTGGTGACCACGACCCGAA
>JAKAEN010000003.1:0-10223 GCA_021818355.1 Actinomycetes bacterium
CATCATCGGCATGGGTTACGTCGGCCTCCCGCTGGCTCTAGCCTTCGTCGAGAAGGGCTTTCCCGTCCTCGGTCTCGACGTGGATCCCGACAAGGTCGCCAAGCTCAACCGTGGCGAGGGCTACATCAAGCACCTCGACGGCGGCCGCATCGCCGCTGCAGTAGCCACCGGTCGCTTCACCTCGACCGCGGACTTTTCCCGCCTCGGCGAGGCCGACGCCGTTCTCATCTGCGTCCCCACCCCGCTGACTCCGCAGCGCGAGCCCGACATGACCTACGTGGAGGCGGCCGCCCACCAGGCCCGCGCGACCCTCCGCCCCGGCCAGCTCATCAATTTCGTATCCACGACCTATCCAGGCACCACCGACAAACGCTTCAAGTCCATCCTGGAGTCCTCGACGTTCGCATCGCCCATTGTCAGGAACGGCCCGCAGCGTCGGGACGAACGATCCAAGACAGATCATTCGCTCGCTCCGCTCGCTCAGGATGGCAAAGAGCGGAGAAACGTCGATGGCGACGCAAGCCGTTTCTCCAAGCACGACATGGCTGTAACCGCCGCGATGAACTCTCATCCCGAGGGAGCCGCGCCAGCGGCGACCGAAGGAGCTCCCCAAGTTCGCGCCGACCACGGCCGCTGCGGCACCGACTTCTTCCTGGCGTTCTCCCCCGAGCGTGAGGACCCCAGCAACAGAGATGTCGGCACCACCAACATCCCTGCCGGCCGCGACGCCACCGCCGGATTTACCTGCTCACCGGCCGCGGTTTCTCTGGCCACTCGGTGCTTAATGCCGTCACTGAGCGGGGCTACCACGCTTGCATCCGCAAAAACGCCAAAGCCCATCGCGGCCCAGCCACGCAAGCACGCGCGCCGGGTCGTGGAGGCGGCGCACCGCTGGTTCAACCGCTTGCGCAAGCTCCTCGTTCGCTTCGAGAAGCTCCACGACAGCTGCCTGGCTCTCGTCCACCTCGCCGCTGCGATCATCTGCTTCCGCAAGGCCGTTACTATTTATGGATATCTTCTTAGGAGAAGATGCAATGAAGCTGATAGCGTTTCACCTGCCGCAATTTCACCGGATTCCGGAGAACGATGTCTGGTGGGGCCCTGGCTTCACGGAGTGGACCAACGTTTCTAAGGCACGACCACTCTTCCGCGGCCACGAACAACCGCGGATCCCTGGCGAATTGGGTTTCTACGATCTTAGCTGGCCGCGGGTACTACAAGAACAGGGCGAACTAGCCCGGTGGGCCGGCGTTGGGGCCTTCTGCTTCTACCACTATTGGCTGGCCGGCCGCAGGTTGCTTGAGCGGCCGGTTGAACACATCCTTACGTCTCACGGCTTTAGGTCGGAATTTTGCTTGTGTTGGGCCAATCACAGCTGGACCGATCACTGGGGGGGGCGGTCCGAGGACATCTTGTTAGCGCAGACCTATCCCGGTCGAGAGGACGACTGGGCCCACTACCAGTACCTGCGACCCTTCTTCGAGGATTCACGGTACTTTCGCGTAAAGGGGCGGCCCTTTTTCGCGGTCTTCCATCCGGAGCAACTTCCCGAGCGCTCGCGCTTCTCCGCTGACTTCAAAGCATGGTGTCGCCGCGACGGACTGGAGGAGCCATTCCTAGTGGGGCTTTCTGACGACGAACGGCTCCTCCATGATGGTTTCGATGCCCTTGCGCCCCACAGCCTCAACGTGGCCCTCAGAAACTACCTAAGGGGCAGCACGCGCCTGCTCCACGCGTTCCGACATCGAGTGCTCCGTTTCCCATGCGTGGCGATCAGTTACCAGAAGCTCAGCAGGTTCTTTGAGAACCACACCTGTGACGGCGTCAGGAAGATCCCAACGGTGGTCCCTAACTGGGACAACACGCCGAGGATTGGGCGCCGAGGCCTGGTCCTGACAGGGTGTACTCCCGAGACATTCCGGGAACACTTACGGGTAAGCCTTGCTGGCCTACAGCCGGCATTGGATGATAACGGTGAGCTGGTGCTAATCAAATCGTGGAACGAGTGGGCGGAGGGAAACTATCTCGAGCCTGACCTGAGGTGGGGCCGCGCATTTCTCGAAGTGCTGAGGAGTTTCCCTAAGGCGCCGGCGCCCCAGAGACGGGCTCACGCCCAGGGGGCCGCTTGTCAAGGCCGATGAGTCACCTCTGGCTGCTGGTGGAGGGTCGGCATGGTGTTGATCCACAAGCCAGCGACACGTTGTGCCGTTGGTCGAAAGAGGCACCCAAGGCGTCGCGATGGGAACTGGGGCGGCTTGCCTCCGTGTGCGCCGGCGGCGTGACCCAGATAGCACCGGGTGGTAGAATTGCCTCAAGACTGACGAGACTTCCGGCCGGTCGGGCCGGGTGTCCGAGGTGGCTCGGTGGCGATTGGAGGCATCTTCCACCGGGGCCATGTTCCTTCTCGGGGCCTTTTGGCGAAGTGAGCTGGCCCCGTCTCCGAATAGGTGGCGATGCGTGAGTCGGACCAAGAGAGCCCTCGCGGGGTTTGCTGCAAGTGTTGTGCAGTACGGCTTACTAATAGCCTTGCAGGCGATACTCACACCCATGGTTCTGAGAGTCGCCGGGCAAGAGACGCTCGGCGCATTCGCGATCCTGATGCAGGCAATAGGCTTTTTAGCCCTCTCTGACCTGGGTCTCGCGCTCGGCTTGAGCCGGGAGCTATCACAAGCATTTGGCACTGAAGGCGGAGACCGGCGTTTTGCCAGCATACTTGGCTCGGGCAGGACCCTCCTCCTAGGTGCGAATCTTGTTCAAGCTATTGGTGTCGCGGGTTTGGCCATGGCACTCAAACCTCTCTTTCACTTTTCCGCAGAGGTCCAGCACGAAGCTGCCCTCGGCCTCTATGCTTTGGCAGCTTGGATTGTGATCAGGACGATCCTTCAGCCGTACTCGTTCGCGCTGATTGCCGCGCAAGAACTGGCTGCGCGAAACATTCTTCTGACTCTCGCGCAGACCCTTCGCCTAGTCTTATCCTTGGCTGCAGTGTGGGAGGGGCTAGGGTTGATTGGCCTGATCGGCGCGAATGTTCTCGCTGAGATGGTCGACTTCGGCCTATGTGCTGGGTACTACACTCGCCGTGGCCTGCCGCGGGTACTGGCCAGGCCGGACGTGGATTCCGGCGCCGTCGCCAGGCTCTTTCACTTCGGCCTTGGCATCGTATTCGTTAATCTGTCGTACCGGCTGATCTTTTCTTCGGGAACTCTCGTCTCGGGGGTTGTCCGGGGTGCGACCGCCGCGAGCATTTTCTACGCGACGCAGATGCCCGCTTTGGTGGGCTGGAACTTAGTGCACCGTGTGGCGGACAATGGCACACCTGCGATCAACCAGCTTCTTGGCCTCGGGGATTTTGGCGGCCTACGACGTGCGTTTCTTCGGCTCCATCGAATCACGCTGCTGCTGTTGATCCCGCTGGTCGCTGGATTGGTGACCATGAACGGCTGGGTGATCCGGACCTGGGTTGGGAACGCGCAGTACGCTGGCGAGGTGGCGAGCCTAAGCTTGGCCGCATTTGCATGTTCGATGTGTGTGGCGCACGTCAGCAATGCGTTCATCATTGCTGCTGGCCGACTGAGGGTCCTGGCGACGCTCGCTGTCGCAGAAGGCCTCTCAGCGCTAGTGTTATCCATTGTGCTCGGGAGACTGGTTGGGTTGGGAGGGATCTTTTTGGGCACGGCTTTGGCGGACATTCCTGTTTCACTGTGCCTCCACTCCCGGGCACAGAAGATCGTTGGCGTGTCGTATAGGGTGTATTTCCGCGAGTGCGTGTGGCCCGCTCTGAAGGCGGGAGCGCCAATAGGGCTCTCCCTGGTGGCGCTAAGATCGCTGACTCGAGTCGGGAGCCCTCTCGGCATCGGTGTTGGTTGCGCAGCCGTTGGCGGGATTGGTATCTTGGCAATCTGGCGCATGGGGTTGTCGCACGCCGAACGGCGGGAGGCACTTGCTGCGCTGTCTGCGAGATCGAGGTTGTCGACGTAGCTGGCCGAGTTATGACATTTGTCCCCGAAAGGCGAACTGTGGTGGTAGCTCAGTGCGCCAAGGCCGTCCCGCCTGCCTCGACATAGTTGTCGCTAAGCGTCCAGGTTGCAGTTTACCTTCTCCTAATGGCCAGTGTTGTGATGATGACAAGCGCGAGATCGCGTGAATTGGCTACGGCTCACCTTGCGCCCAAGCTCACATGGATTCGGAATGCACTCGTTCGCTGACGGCTGGTGGCGCCGCGAAGCTGGCAAGGAAATGGGATTGAACGTGCAGGACGCACAACGAAGGGCTACGACGTGGCCCACGCGCGGGAGATCGTGGCCGGCCGGGACGAGGTCCAGCGAGGGGGTCGCATGCGCGGCCCGGTCTCGGCACCAGGCCATGGGGCCTTTGCCAGCGATTGGGTTGGGGATGGTCGTCATGTTTGCCATTCTGGCTGTCTTCGGTAGAATGACGGGGCCGCTTGAGTCTTTCGTGGGGGTTTGCGTCGCCACGGTTTGCGGTCTCGTTGTTATCTCGCAGGTTCACTACGCCAGTCGGCTCGGGCGGTCGTTTACTACTGTTGTGCTGGCGGTTTTTGTTGTCAAGATTGCTATCGGTGTCGGACACTACCTCTACTTTTTCGAACCCAACTATTTCACGAAGCCTCTTGGCTACTTCCCCTGGAGCTACGGCTTCGGCCAGCTTCCCGAAGGCATGCAGAACATCGCCCATTTCTGGCACACCTACGGGTTCACAGGTGTGCCGCAGAGTCAGATCGTCGAGAAGTCTTGGATGTTAGGCGTCTACCATGCGATGCTCTACTACCTGAGTGGCGATCACTTTTTGAACTTCGTTCCCTGGGCATCGTTCCATACGGTGCTCGTTGGCTTCCTGGTGGCATCGCTGGCACTGGAAAAGGGCACCACGCGACGCCAGGCGACCGCTGCTTTTGTTTTGACGAGCCTGCAGCCTCTCTTCTGGTACACTGACTTACCCGAACGGGACATTGTTGGCCAATTTTTCGTGGTGCTGGCCATCTACCTCTTGGTTCACCGCCTCGACAAGGGTCACCGCTTGTTGCCAATACTGCCAGTTGCGTTAGCGCTCGTCTACGCCCAACGGTGGGTTTACCCGTTGGTCATCGTGGTCTTCGTCGTCCTGGCAAGCCTGTTGGCAAAGCACAAAGCGAGGGTGGCTGCAGCGCTCTCGGGAATCTTCGTGGCGGTGTTGCTGGTGGCGGGTCCTTTGGTCACCAGATTGACCGTCGGCAACTACGGCGGTGACCTACCGACAACTCCCGATACCGCTATTCCGCAGGCAGTCCTTGCTGGGGTCATTGGACCGTTTCCATGGACTCAGGTCTTTTCTGTGGAGGACGCCCTTATCCATCTACCCCCCGATCTTGTGCAGGCGTGGTTGGGTGTGGTTATCTGGATGATCGTCTTGCCGCGCGTTTGGCGGCGATTGCGAGCGACGGGAATGGTTGACGAGCTGGTCCTTGTGGTGTTCCTCTTTTCCGTCAGCGGGGTGCTGACGGTGGCGACGCATACTGTGTATGTTCACGTCGTCACCGTGCTGCTTTTCCCCGTGGCATGCCGAGCGAGCGTGAGGGAATGGGCGCACAAGGCTGTTGTCGTGTCTTACCTTTATTTGTTCGGCCATTTGGCCTTCTACGGTTTGGGTCTCGAAGGTCACAATTTCTTCCGGCGCTAGTCGATGTTGGGCGGTGTGGTCGATGTTGGGGCGACGGGAGAACGCGGATAGTGAATGTAATAGGCATCATCTCGGAGTCACGCTATGCCTCAAAGACGCCATTGGGATTGCGCAGGGTAAGGAGTTCCTCCCCCACCGCCGCCCTGGCACCCCAGCCGAAGGAGGCGACTTCTTTGCGGACTATCCGTCATGGTGCTGGGTGGCGCGATTGACGATCAAACGAGCCGTGTTCTCGCTGATCGGGGGAAGGAACGTCGCAGGTATCAGGTCGTTGGTGCGGCGGGTCATCCCGGCGAAGCCGCCACACGAGGTCCATACCGGGCCGCTCTACGGGGACTGGCAGGGCAAGGGCACGATCTGGCGCACAAGTCTGGACCTGAACCTCATCCTGTTTCATGCCGACAAGTCGGGCCTTGAGCTGGCCAGCTCCGAGCGGACCTACTTCGGGATCATCGACGGTGTCATAGCCATGGATCATGAAGCCCCCATGGCGGGATTGCCCGTGGGCAGCCGCGGCCTGATTGCAGGCCTCGACCCAGTGGCCACGGACACGCTGGGAACCTACTTGATGGGATTCGATCCAAATCAGATTCCCACTATCAAAGGGGTATGCACACCCTCGTGCCGTTTCTTGGGCGAGGGCCCCTGCGATTCGAGTGCATTTGTGGGCAATCTCCCACTTGCTGAAAGTCGGTGCGAGTTCGTGCCGACGAAGGGCTGGGCGAAGCTTGGTGAGGGGCGATAGTCCACACCGTGGGTCCGGGTGCGGCCGCAGTTTGTGCCGTGGGGAGTCCTCAGCGCGATGGTGATCGTCCGGCTGACGGGTGGTTTGGGGAACCAACTCTTCCAGTATGCCGCCGCATTGCGGGTTGCCTTGATCACTGGCTCACCGCTGCGCCTCGACATCCTGAGCCTTGCGCGTGACTCGAAGCGTTGCTATTCCCTGTGGCCTTATCAGATCTCGGCGACGCTTGCGGGAGACGCAGAGATCACCTTTTTCCAGGGGCGCGAGAGGCTGCGCACTGCCAAGCACGCGCTCTATGAGAGGATCCCGGCGAGATGGCGGCGATGGCACTGGGTCAGACAGCCGTCTCTGCGTTTCTACCCGCCTGTGCTTGGTCTGCAAGGGTCGGTTTACCTTGACGGCTCTTGGCAGAGTGAACGTTACTTTGGGGATATCACCGACAGGCTCAGAAGTGAGTTCACACTTAGTGCGCCGCTGACTGGGCGCAACGAGGCTTTGGCCAGGCAAATCGAATCAATGCCGTCCACGGTCAGCCTACACGTTCGGCGGGGGGATTATGTGGATCACGCCGC
This sequence comes from Actinomycetes bacterium, assembly GCA_021818355.1. Lineage (GTDB taxonomy): Bacteria > Actinomycetota > Acidimicrobiia > Acidimicrobiales > Acidimicrobiaceae > Acidithrix. Next base: position 6,994 of record JAKAEN010000003.1, read on the forward strand.
GACGCAAGCGATCCATGAGGTCTGCTCCCCGGATTACTATGCGGCAGCTGTGCTGCGCCTCGCAGGAAGCGAGGACAAGTCGCACGTCTTTGTCTTCTCCGACGACCCAACCTGGGTCAAGACCAACGTGCATTTACCCCTCCCGATGACGATCGTAGATCACAACCCAGCCGACCAGGCTCACGAAGACCTACGCTTGATGAGTCTTTGCCGCCACCACATCATCGCCAACAGCAGCTTCAGTTGGTGGGGCGCCTGGCTGGGCCGGAAGCCGGGCAAGATGGTGTTTGCGCCGAACCGCTGGTTCAATTGCGACGGTTACGAGATTCGCGACATTGTTCCTGCGGATTGGACCCTGCTCGACTTTGATGGGCGACGGTAAGGCCTTCGTGATTTCCGTTTGCATCCCCGCCTACAATCGAGCCAGTGTCCTCCAGGAACTGCTCGACTCCATCTTGCAGCAGACCGGTGTGGAATTCGAGATCGTGATTGCGGAGGACGGTTCGCCCGAGCGCGGTGGCATCCGCTCGGTGGTTGCTGCGACGTCCGCGCGATGGCCTGGGGTGATCCGCTACTTCGAAAACAGAACGAACCTTGGCTACGACGGTAACCTTCGGCAACTGTTTCAGCTTGCCCGTGGTGAGTACTGCTTGTTCATGGGCAACGATGACCTCATGTGCCCTGCCGCCCTGGCAACCGTGGAAGCTGCAATCCAGCGTTACCCGGATGTGGGTGCAGTAATGCGGACGTACGCGACGTTTGATAGCGACCCGCGAACCGTGCGGGAGGTGTTTCGCTACTTTCCGAATGAGCGCTTCTTTCCTGCGGGCGCGGACTCGGTGGTGACGTTCTTTCGGCGGATGGTGGTGATTTCCGGCATCGTGTTGAATCGCAAGGCAGCACTTAGGTGCGCAACCGAGCGACACGATGGTTCGCTCCTCTACCAGCTTCATGTGGTGGCGAACATCCTCGCGGAGATGAACGGCGTGTTTCTGCCAGAGGTCCTTACGCTGTACCGCCTCGGTGGCATACCGGACTTCGGCCACAGCGCCTCAGAGCAGGGCAAGTTCGTGCCCGGCCGGCAGACTCCGGCGAGTTCCCTGCACTTCATGCAAGGGATGCTTGAAATCGCGCGCGCTGTGGAGGCCGATCGCGGCTTGCCCGTTTTTCGCCCGATTGTGCGTGATCTTGGCAACTACTCGTTCCCGTTTATTGCGATTCAACGACGGCAGCCCGTCTCGGTGTTCTTGGCCTACTGCGGGGGTTTGGCGCGCCTGGGCTTCGCGCGGGTGCCGCTGTTCTGGGCATATTGTCTCGGCCTCCTGGTACTGGGCGAACGAATCGCTGGGGGGTTGGTCACGTTCTTAAGGCGTCGGATCGGGCATGCGCCAAAGCTGGGCATGGTTTACGGCGGGGAGGCGCGGTAGTGGCGAAGTTTCTCATCGCTGGCGATTGGCGCTCGCAGATTTACGAGGAACCCGTTGCGCAATCTCTCGAACGCCTCGGTCACTCTGTGGTGCGATTTGCCTGGCATGGGTATTTTGAAGCCCCAGGATCGCCGCTGACTGGCGCGGGGTCGCTGGTCCGGAGGTTTCAGTCGAAGTACATGGTAGGCCCCCGCTGTGAGCGGCTCAATGACGACCTTGTCCGTTGCGCCGTTCGTGAGAGGCCGGATGCGATCCTGGTGTACCGGGGCTCGCACGTCACCTCGCGGAGCCTCGATCGCATCCGGCAAGCGTGGCCATGGGCCGTCCTGGTTGGGCACAATAATGACGATCCGTTCTCTCCAAGGTATCCAAGGTGGATGTGGCGGCACTTTCGGCGCGCGCTTTCGCGATACGACCTTGTTCTCGCGTTCAGGCACCAGAACATCGATGATTTTCAACGCTCGGGGGCTCGGCAGGTCCGGCTCTGGCGCTCCTGGTTTATCCCAGAGCTGCACCACCCGGTTGAACTCACCTCCGAAGAACGGGTCCGGTACGGCTGCGACGTTGTGTTTGTTGGCCATTACGAGCCCGATCACCGGCTCAAATACCTTGACAGCATAGCGCGCCGAGGGCTTCGCCTTCGGTTGTTTGGCCCCGACTACCCGACAGGCCTTGGCTCGGAGGCCTTGGACCGGCTTGGGCCCATCCGGGCTGTACGGGGCGAGGAGTACACCAAGGCGCTGTGTGGGGCGAAGGTGGCGTTGTGCTTCTTGTCAAGACTCAATCGAGATACCTACACTTCGCGGAGTTTCGAGATTCCTGCGACCAAGACCATGATGTTGAGTGAGTATTCTGACGACTTGGCGAGCTTGTATCTGGAGGGTGTAGAGGCCGCGTTCTTTCGCACCCCGGCGGAACTGGTGGCGAAGTTGGCCTCGTATTTGGCGGATGATCGTAGACGGGAGTCGGTCGCGGCCGGAGGGTATCGTCGGGTGTGGGCGGATGGCCATGATGTTCTTTCCCGTACGAAGGCATTGGTCGGTTGGGTGTCCGCTCTTAGGGAAGAAAGACAGGAATCGCCCCGCTAACCTGGCACTGGTGCAAGAGAGTGCCAGAATGAGAGTCTTGCGTCGACTTGGGGCCGACAGGCTCTCTTGGTCGCTACGGCGACTGCAGTGCCCGGTGTCACGGCAGGCGCTGGTTTTGGAGGTTGGCTCAGGAGGAAACCCATATCCGAGGGCGAATGTTCTGCTGGATGCGTACGAGGAAAGACGAGAGCGTCACTGGGCACCTTTGGTGGTGAACCGCCCCTTTGTCTTTGGCCACGTCGAGAGCCTGCCTTTTCGAACCGGAGCGTTCGACTTCCTGATCGCGTCGCACGTCTTGGAGCACTGTCGCGACCCGAAAAGGACGCTCGCCGAATTTGAGAGGGTTGCCCGGGCTGGCTACATCGAGACACCGGACGCATTTATGGAGCGACTTAATCCCTATCACGATCACCGGCTTGAAGTGACGGTGCGAGATGGGGAGCTGCTCATGCGGAAGAAGGCAACGTGGGTTCTGGATGTTGAGCTTGTTGAGCTCTACGAGAACTCAGCCAAGACGGTTGTGACCAAAGAGCTAATCCCTCGGCGCCCGTTCGGTTTTATGTCACGGTACTACTGGGAGGGCCGAATACGCTATCGAGTGGTGAATCCACAAAGTGATATCCAATGGGCACCGCCACCCGGCGGCCGAGATCAGACCGGGGAAGCGGCCGCCTGCATGGTCTTCCGTGGCCGTGTAATCAAGTGGCTGCGGATG
>JAKAEN010000003.1:10233-27341 GCA_021818355.1 Actinomycetes bacterium
GATGCTGCTGTCACAACGAACGAGGAATCGGAAGATCGATGTGATTCCCCTCCTGTGTTGCCCAGAATGCCAGGCGGATCGCGAGTTGGAGCGATCGGCTGACAGTCTCCGTTGTAGTGCCTGTGAGAGCACGTATCCAATGCGAAATGGGATCCCGGTGATGTATCGTCAACTGGACAAACGATAGTGCGGATGGGCATCGACGCGTCGAATCTTCGAGCCGGCGGCGGGGTTACACACCTTACTGAGTTGCTGCGCTCGGCAGAGCCCGGGGCACATGGCGTTGACGAGGTGGTGGTCTGGGGTGGCGCGGCAACCCTGAAGCAGCTCCCGGAAAGGGGGTGGCTACGCCTGGCGCACGAGGGGCTGCTGGACCGCGCGCTCCCATTCCGCGTGGCGTGGCAGGCGTGTAGATTGCCTAGCCTGGCGCGGAGGGGATGTGATGTGCTCTTTTCGCCTGGTGGAGCAATGCAACCCGATGGAATGCCGCGCGTGGTCATGTGCCAGAACATGTTGCCCTTCGAGTCCGCAGAGCGCGCGAGGTTCGGGGTTTCGGCGCTTGGGCTGAAGCTCCGCGTACTAGAACGCAGTCAAGGGGGGGCATTTCACCGTGCGGACGGTGTGATCTTCCTGACCCGGTACGCGCGGGAAGTGGTGCAAAGGCGCATCGGTCGCCTGCATGGTGCCCAGGCAGTGATTGCACACGGTATTGGTAGCGAGTTCAGTGTCGCACCACGACCGGTGAAGGCAGCCGAGTGGTATTCGATCGAACGGCCCTTTCAGATCGTCTACGTTTCCATCATTGCGCCCTACAAGCACCAGTGGAGAGTTGCCGAGGCGGTGGCCGCCCTGCGGAGCTCGGGCTGCCCCGTTACACTCGATCTGATCGGGCCCTCGTACAGTTCGACATATCGGCGCCTGGGAGAGGTTCTGAGGCGGGTCGATCCGGACCGTAGGTTCATTCGCTACCGCGGTCCCGTCAACCATAGGGATTTGGTGGCGCGGTACCGAGACGCAGACGCGTTTGTCTTTGCGTCGTCATGCGAGAATCTGCCCATCATCCTCCTGGAGGCAATGGCCTCTGGGCTGCCGATTGCGTGTTCGAACCGGGGCCCGATGCCGGAAGTACTTGGTAATGCCGGCATATACTTTGATCCAGAGGACGATGTGTCAATCCAGGCGGCCGTCAGGAGCCTGCTGCTCGACTCCCAGCTCCGCGAACGATGCGCTTGGGCGGCTTATGAGCGCAGCAAGGGGTTCTCGTGGAGAAAGTGCGCAAACGAGACGTTTGCTTTCATTTCCCGGGTCGTTCAGTGGAGAAGGGGGGGGTGATGAGCGAAGATCGTGACGGGAGGCAAGAGGGGCGGTCGCCCCGTGACATCAGAGAGAGCCTCCTCATCACGGGCGGCACCGGCACGTTCGGGAATGCCGTCGCCGACCGCGTCCTTCCAAAGATGGTCACCGAGATCCGCATCTTTTCGCGGGACGAGAAGAAGCAGGACGACATGCGCCGGCGCTGGGCCGACCCGCGCATCAAGTTCTACATCGGCGACGTTCGCAACGAGCAGAGCCTGAAGGACGCGATGACCGGCGTCGACCTGGTGTTCCACGCGGCGGCGCTGAAGCAAGTCCCGTCATGCGAGTTCTTCCCGATCGAGGCGGTCCGCACCAACGTGCTCGGCGCGGAGAACGTGCTCAACGCCGCGATCGCGGCCGGCGTCAAGCGCGTGATCGTGCTCTCCACCGACAAGGCGGTCTATCCCATCAACGCCATGGGCATCTCCAAAGCGATGATGGAAAAGCTCGCGGTGGCCAAGTCCCGGGTGGCGAATCATCACACGGTGATTTGCGGCACCAGGTACGGCAACGTGATGGCCAGCCGCGGCTCGGTCATCCCGTTGTTCATTCGGCAGATCCAAGCCGGCCGGCCGCTCACCGTCACCGACCCGCACATGACGCGGTTCATGATGTCGATCCACGGCGCCGTGGACCTCGTCCTGTGGGCGTTCGAGCACGGCAACCCGGGCGACATCTTCGTCCAGAAGGCACCGGCCGCCACGATCGAGACGTTGACCGAGGCGCTGCGGCGGATCTTCAAAGTCGCCACGCCGGTTCAAGTGATCGGGACCCGGCACGGAGAGAAGCTCTACGAGACCCTCCTGACTCGTGAAGAGATGGCTGTGGCCGAGGACATGGGCGACTACTACCGGGTCGCGGCGGACACCCGTGACCTCAACTACGGGCTGTACTTCGACACCGGGCGCAGCGAGGTATCGGTGAAGGACGACTACAACAGCCACAACACGAGGCGCCTATCGGTCGACGAGCTGGCCGAGATGCTGCTCAGCCTCGAGATTGTTCAGCGCGCCCTCGCCGGAGAGGAGATCGAGGATTGACCACGGCGCGGCGCCTGCTGCATTTCCGGCCGGCTGGCGCGGGGAGGCAAACGTGAAGGCCCTTGTCACCGGTGTGCACGGCTTCATCGGCAAGAACCTGGTCGTCGCGCTGAAGCGCCGCGGCGTCGAGGTCGCGGAGATCGACGTCGACTCGACCCCCGGCCAACTGGTCGCCGGGGCGCGTGGTGCTTCCGTTGTCTATCACCTGGCCGGGGTCAATCGCCCCGAGCACGACGCGGAGTTTGGGGCTGGCAACATCGGCTCGCTCGAGGCGGTCTTCTCAGCGCTCGAACGGGTTTTCGCGGGTGACCGGGCGGCGGTACGGCCGTTGATCGTGCTGTCGTCCTCGTGCCAGGCGATTGAGGACAATCCGTACGGCCGGTCCAAGCTTGCCGCGGAGCAAGCGCTCGAGATGTATTCCGGCCGCACGGGCACTCCCGCGGTGATCTACCGCTTGCCCGGTGTTTTCGGCAAGTGGTGTCGGCCGAACTACAACTCCGTCGTGGCGACGTTTTGTCACAACATTGCCCGTAACCTCCCGATCACCATCTCTAACCCGGACTGCGTGGTCGAACTGGTTTACGTCGACGATGTCGTGGCGGCGTTCATGACCCATCTCGAGAACAGGCCTCGTGGCGTGACGCGCAGCGAAGCCCGCCCCACCTTCCGCGCCAATTTGGGCGAGCTGGCCGGGCGCATTCGCGCTGTCCACGCCATGCGGCAGACCCTTGAGGTGGCGGACACCAGCGATCCCTTCACCCGCAGGTTGCTCGGCACCTTCACGTCCTATCTGCCGCCGGCCGACCTCGCCTACGCGCTGGAACAATGCACCGATCCGCGCGGGAGTCTGGCGGAGCTTCTCAAGTCGCCGCACTTCGGACAGATGTTCGTGTCGCGAACGCATCCGGGCGTGACGCGGGGCAACCATTACCACGACCTCAAGGTCGAGAAGTTTTGCGTCCTCGAAGGTGAGGCCGTGATCCGATTCCGCCCGATTCTGGGGAGCGATGTCACCGAGCACCGGGTGTCTGGGCGGGACTTCAAGGTGGTGGACATCCCGCCTGGCATGACGCACAGTATCGAAAACGTGGGGACCACCGAGATGATTGTCCTGTTCTGGGCATCTGAGATCCTGGATCGGGAGCACCCGGACACGTACCCCAGCGAGGTGCTACATGGGTAGGAAATCGACGGTGAGGGACGGGATTGCTTCGCGCCCTGCAGGCGCTCGCAATGACCGTCGGCCCCGGAAGCCCTTCGTTGCGAAGACCGCCGAACCTGTCATTGCGAGGAGCGAAGTGGCGAAGCGATCTCGCCGAAAGCCGCAAGCGCGGTCCCCGTTACTCCTGAAAATTATGACGATCGTCGGCACGAGGCCGGAGATCATCCGGCTGTCGCGAGTGATGGCGGTGCTGGACCGGCACACCGAGCACGTCCTCGTCCACACCGGGCAGAACTACGATTACGAGCTAAATCAGGTGTTTTTTGAGGATCTCGGGCTTCGTCCGCCGGATCATTTCCTGGGTGCGGCCGGCCAGACCGCGGCGGAGACGATTGGCCATGTGATGATTGGGGTGGACCGGGTCCTCGCCGAGGTGCGGCCCGACGCAGTGCTCATTCTCGGTGACACCAACTCGTCCCTGGGGGCGATCCCGGCGAAGCGGCGTCGGATCCCGGTCTTCCACATGGAGGCGGGGAACCGCTGCTTCGATGAACGGGTACCGGAGGAGATCAACCGCCGCATCGTGGATCATGTCGCCGACATCAACCTACCGTACAGCGCGATCTCGCGCGACTACCTTCTCAGGGAAGGGATCCCGCCAGACCGGGTGATCACGACGGGCAGTCCAATGTACGAGGTGTTGCACCACTACATGCCTAAGATCGAGCGCTCTCAGGTGCTGGTGCGACTCGGCCTGGAGCCCGACGGCTTCTTCCTGGTGAGTTGCCACCGGGAGGAGAATATCGACTCGGAGCGCAACCTTGCTGGCCTGGTCGAGATCCTCAATCGGCTCGGGCTGACGGCGGACAAACGGGTCATCGTCACGGCCCACCCGCGCACGCGGAAGCGGATTGAGGCCAAGGGAGTGGCGCTCAACTCGCGCGTCGAGCTGCACAAACCGTTCGGATTCACCGACTATATCGCGCTTGAGCTGTCCGCGGCGGCAACCCTGTCCGACAGCGGCACGATCACGGAGGAGGCGTCGATCCTCAACCTCCGCGCCCTCAACATCCGCGAGACGCACGAGCGGCCCGAGGGGATGGAAGAGACGGCGGTGATGATGGGCGGCCTGTCGTGGCCCCGGGTGCAACAGGGGCTCGCGATTTTGGCGACGCAGCCGCGCGGGGCGGACCGGGCGCTGCGCCTCGTGCGCGATTGGGACGTGCCAAACGTGTCGGAGAAGGTGGTCCGGATCATTTTGTCGTACACGGACTACGTCAAGCGGGTGGTGTGGCGGGAGCAGTAGGCGGAGTTTCGGCCCCGGCGGATGAGAATCCTGTTCCTGACCCAGTGGTTCGACCCCGAACCCATGTTCAAGGGCTTGGCGTTCGCCCGGGAGCTGGTGCGGCGCGGTCACGAGGTCGAGGTGCTCACCGGGTTTCCGAACTACCCGGGCGGTCGCGTCTATCCGGGGTATCGGATCAGGCTTCGCCAGCGCGAGGTCCTGGATGGCATCCGGATCACCCGGGTGGCGCTGTTCCCCAGCCACGACCGCTCTGCGGTGGGGCGCGCCGCCAACTACCTGAGCTTCGCCCTCTCCGCAGCCACGGTTGGTGTGGCCTCGGTACGCGGGGCCGACGTGGCGTACGTCTACCACCCCCCTGCCACCATCGCGCTCCCGGCCATCGTGCTCAAGCTGTTTCGCTGGGTTCCGTACGTGCTCGACATCCAGGACCTGTGGCCGGACAGCCTCCGCGCGTCGGGTATGGTGCGTGGCCGCCTCGTGCTGGCGGCGATGGCCGCCTGGTGCCGGGCCGCGTATCGAATGGCGTCCCGCATCGCTGTCCAATCCCCTGGTTTCAAGCGAGCGCTGGCGGCCCGGGGCGTTGCGGACGGCAAGGTCGAGGTGGTCTACAACTGGTGCGACGAAAGCGTGATCGCGCGAGCGCCGCGCGATGAGGAGCTGGCGCGCAGCCTGGGCATGGCTGGACGCTTCAACGTCATGTTTGCGGGAACCATGGGGAAAGCCCAGGCCCTCGAGGAGGTCCTGCAGGCTGCGGCGTTACTCGGCCCGGCGGCGCCCGAGGTGCAGTTCGTCTTCGTGGGTGGCGGGGTCGAGACCGAGAGCCTGAAGGCACGCGCAGCGGGGATGGCGCTGGGGAACGTTCTGTTTCTTCCTCGCTGCCCACCGTCCGAGATCGGACCGATCCTCAGCCAGGCGGACGTCCTGCTCGTGCACCTGAGGGATGACCCGCTCTATGAAATCACCATCCCTTCCAAGACTCAGGCATACATGGCCCTGGGGCGGCCCATCCTCATGGCCGTCAAGGGAGACGCGGCCGCGTTGGTGGAAGCAAGTCACTCAGGTGTCACCTGCGTGCCGGGTGACGGCAAGTCGATTGCCGCGGCGGTCGAGGCCCTCCTCCGCACCGGACCGGCTGACCTGAGGCGGATGGGCAACAACGCCGCGGCGTTCTACGAGCGGGAGCTGAGCATGGCGGTGGGCGCCGCGAAGATCGAGCGCCTCCTCGCCGGGGCGGCCGGCCGCCCGTGCGAGGGGGTCGTGGCGGCAACGGACGAGGAACGAAGGTAGGCATCGCGCCGCGTTCCCGTGGTAGCGCCAGGGCGGTGCCGGCGAGCGTGACGGCCCTGGTCGCCGATGGCGCTTGCGTTTGTCGGGGGCCATGCGAGGCATCAAGAGGTGAGCGGTCGGCGCGCTAAATGGCGGGATGGCGTCGAGCGACGTGGAACCGGCGGAGGGTGCGATGAACCCGAACATCGATATCCGGCCGTACGCGGCGGGAGACGAGAAGACGATCGAGGCTCTCTTCCAACGAGCGTTCGGGAGGAGCATCGGCGAGGCGGCGTGGTGCTGGAGGTTCCGCGAGTCGCCCGGCGGACCGGGCGTCGTGCTGCTCGGGTGGGACGGCCGTACGCTGGCCTCCCATTACGGCGTATCCCGGGTGTGCTTTTCGGTCTCGGGCGAGGAGGTAGCCACCGGCCTCTCCGGCACGACCATGACGGACCCCGGGTACCGTGGGCTGGGACTCTTCCCCTCGTTGGCGCAATCCGTCTATCGGAGCATGGAGGACGCCGGGATGGCGTTCGTGTGGGGGTTTCCCAACACGATGTCGCACCGCGGCTTCATTCGCGACCTCGGGTGGCACGACGTCTACGAAATCCCCACGTTTCGCCTCGACCTCTCGCCGGGGAAGGCGCTCCCGGCTCGTGACGATCGCGTCGTCGGCGTCGAGGCGTTCGACCCGCGGTTCGACCTCTTGTGGGACCGCCTGCGCTCCGAGAATCGAATCGCGGCCCGCCGTGACCGCGCGTCCCTCACCTGGCGCTACCTCGCCAACCCGACCGTGCGGTACGAGATCCTTGGACTCTTCCAGTCGGATGAGCTGCTCGGTTATGCCGTGCTCAAGGAGTATCGGCCGGTTCTCCACATCATCGACATCCTCGGGCCTCGGGATCAGACGGACGTTGGCGGCTCGCTCGTCGTGGCGGCGGCCCACCTCGCCAGGGAGCGAGGACTGTCCGCGGTGAGCATGTGGCTCAACGTTGTTCATCCCCTGCATCACGCGCTCGAGAGGCTCGGCTTCCGGAACGACGGGCCCGTGACCTATCTCGGGGCCCGCCAACTGCGCCCGCTCCCGCCCGGCGCAGACCTTCTCGACTTCCGGGACTGGTACTTCGGGATGGGCGACTCCGACGTCTACTAGCGTGTGGTCGGCGATCACATGGGAGAAGCGACGTTGGCCGTGAGGCGCGGCGCGCTCGTGCGGGTGGCGCTGGGCGTCAAGCGCCTCTTCGACGTCGTCGTGTGCCTGCTTCTCGCGGTCGTGTTGTCGCCGCTCCTGGCGCTCCTGAGCCTGCTCGTCAGGTTGACGTCTCCTGGACCGGTCCTCTTCCTCCAGGGGCGAATCGGCTACCGGGGCCGGCCGTTCACGATGGTCAAGTTCCGGACCATGACGGTGTCGGCGGGCGCGCATCCCCCCGCCCGGTGGTCCCCGTCCGACGAGGCCCGGATCACGCGAATTGGACGTGTCCTGCGCGACTATGGGCTCGACGAGCTGCCGCAACTATTCAACATCGTCAAGGGCGACATGAGCATCGTCGGGCCCCGACCGCCGCTGCCCGAGGTCGCGCAAGCCTTCACCGCCCGGGAGCGTGAGATGTTCGCGATGCGTCCCGGCGTGATCTCGCTCGCGGCGGTGGAGGGCCGGCGATCGATTACGATGGAGCGACGGATCGACCTCCATATCAGGTACGTCCAGCGGTGGTCCCTGTGGTTGGACGTCACCCTGCTTGCGAAGGCGCTGGTGGTCGTGCTGGGGCGGACGAACGTGGACGAGATTTCGGAGTGAGGTCGTGCCCGGCCGGCGAGGGCGAAGGCCGGACGGGGTGTGGGAGGTCGCATGAAGGTACTCGTGATCGCTGCCCACCCTGACGACGAAGTGATCGGAGCGGGGGGGGCGATCGCCCGGCATGTCGCCCGCGGCGACGAGGTTTCTTGGTGTGTCGTGACGGAGGGCTATGACCCGCCGTGGCCGAAGCCCATGCTGGAAGCAGCCAGGACACAAGTTCACGAGGTTCGTGAGTCCCTCGGGATCGCGCGGGTGTTTTTCTGCGGCTTCCCGACGGTCAAACTGAACGCCGTCCCCTACAGGGAGTTGAGCAGTGCGCTCCAAGGGGTCGTGGACGAGGTCCGTCCGGAGATCGTGTACACCACGCCCGGCAACGACGTCAATCAGGATCACCGCCTCGTCTTCGAATCGACGCTCGTCGCGACCCGCCCGCTGCCGGGTTCCTCGGTGCGCCGACTGCTGTGCTACGAGATCGGCCCCACCGCCGGGTTCGGCACGCCGAGTTCGGTGGTGGCCTTTGTCCCGAACGTGTTCGTTGACATCTCGCCGTTCTTGGCAGCGAAGCTGAACGCGATGCGCTGCTACAGGACGGAGTTGCGGGAATACCCACACCCGCGTTCGCTGCAAGGGATCGAGCTCTTCGCGAGGGAGCGAGGCCTCAGGGTCGGCCTCGCGGCCGCCGAGTGCTTCGAGCTGATTCGGGAGTTGAGCTAGGGGCCGGTCAGTCTCGGATTACGGTCCGGAAGGGGTTCGAGGGGACACAAGCCCCGCGGGGCATGCGACGATGTCGGAGAGTTCATGGCGAGCGATGGAGAGTCCTGGAGGCTGAATGACTGGACGTAAGACGGCCGTCGTGCTCGGCGCGAGCGGGCACGCCAAGGTCGTGATCGCCACGCTGCGTGCTTCCGGATGGGAGGTCATGGCGGCATACGACGACGATCCCACACGGTTGGGCAGCGTGATCATGGGGGTCCCGGTCGTCGGGCCGATAGATCTCTGGTCGGCCACGGCCGGCGAGCAGGGAGTAATTGCGATCGGCAGCAACCGGGTGCGCCGCGCGGTCGCGGCGCGACTAAAGGGCAGGCGCTTCGCCGCCGCCGTTCATCCCATGGCGTGGGTCGCGTCGACGGCCCGGCTGGGCAAAGGCACGGTGGTGTTCGCCGGCGCCATCATCCAACCGGACACCGTCCTCGGCCGGCACGTCATCGTGAATACCGGCGCAAGCATCGATCATGACTGCCGGGTCGGCGACTTCGTACACATAGCGCCAGGTGTTCGGCTCGCTGGCGGTGTCACGGTCGGCGAGGGTGCTCTCGTCGGAATCGGCGCTTCAGTCATCCCGGGCGTGCGCATCGGCCCATGGGCGACGGCAGGCGCCGGCGCTTCCGTGATACGGGACGTCCCGGCGCGCGCGACGGTGGTCGGGGTCCCTGCCCGACGCCGGGAGAAGTGATCATGGATCGCGTCTACCTCTCCCCACCCCACATGTCGGGCCGTGAACCCGAGCTGGTCCAGGATGCGTTCGCCAGCAACTGGATCGCCCCGCTCGGGCCGCACGTCGACGCGTTCGAGCGGGAGTTCGCGGCGCGCGTCGGCGTCCGCCACGCCGCGGCGCTGTCCTCGGGGACGGCGGCGTTGCACCTCGCGCTGCTGCTCATCGGCGTCGGGGCGGGTGACGAGGTCCTCTGCTCGTCGCTGACCTTCTCCGCGAGCGCCAACGCGATCACCTACTGCGGCGCGCGGCCGGTCTTCATCGATTGCGATGCGGCGAGCTGGAACATGGATCCCGACCTCCTCGAGACCGAGCTGGAGCGCTGCGCCGCAACTGGGACGCTGCCGAAGGCGGTGCTGGCCGTTGACCTGTACGGCCAGTGCGCCGACTACACTCGGATCGCCCCGATCTGCGAGCGGTTCGGCGTCCCACTGATCGAGGACGCGGCCGAGGCGCTCGGCGCGACGTGCGCGGGCCGGCCGGCGGGATCTTTCGGGCGTGCCGCGGCGTTCTCGTTCAACGGCAACAAGATCATCACGACCTCCGGAGGGGGGATGTTGGTGTCGGGGGATGAAGCGCTCATCGCACGCGGCCGCTTCCTCGCCACTCAGGCGCGCGACGCCGCGGCGCACTATCAACACTCGACGATCGGCTACAACTACCGGATGTCGAACGTGCTGGCCGCGATCGGTCGGGGCCAGCTCACTGTCCTGGAGGAGCGAATTGCGGCCCGGCGTGCCAACTTCGAGGCCTACACTGGAGCGCTCGCCGATCTGCCCGGCATCGCGTTCATGCCCGAGGCGCCGTACGGCCGCTGCACGCGCTGGCTCACTTGTCTGACCATCGATCCGGAAGCCTTCGGGGCCTCCCGCGAGGACGTGCGTCTCGCTCTCGAAGCGGAGAACATCGAGTCGCGGCCCGTCTGGAAGCCCATGCACCTGCAGCCTGTGTTCGCGTCGTGCCGTGTTGTGGGCGGGGCGGTGTCACAGCGCATCTTCCAGCATGGCCTTTGTTTGCCCTCAGGTTCAAACCTCGACGCGGCCGACCGTGCGCGGACGATCGCAATCGTGCGGCGGTGCTGTCGGGCAGTCCGCAGGTGAGTAGAAATGGCCGGGCGGACGGATGCTCGACGTGGGCGTTCGACTGCGTGAGCAGGCGTAGATGTGGGCTTGAGCCCGCGGGGCACGTGGGTTGTGAACGCCAAGCCGAGAGAGACCGCAGAACAGACAACCACCGCGGGCTGAAGTCCGCAGCCACGATGCGGGCGGCGTAAGGGAAGCACGGCGGCACGAAGGGGCACGGCTTCAAGAAACCAATCGGTTGGTGCTTGAGCCCGCTCGGGCTCTCGATGCTGTTGCTCGGAGCGGGTTTCGTGATTGGGTTCATGGGGAGGAGGCGGCTCGGGCTGTGTGGGCGGGGGTCGTGGGGCTGACGCAGGTGTAAGATCCCGTTGCGCTGTCGAGTTTGGAAGGCCGCCGTTGCAGCCGCGGGGTTCAGCTCGCGGGGTGGGCGGCAGCGATTCGCGAGAGCAGACGTGACTTTCGGAGGACCGAAGAAAGGACAAGGACCGCAGGCTCAAACCCGCACCTGCGCCTGCGTCGTGCATCCGCATTGCGCGGGCACGAGTTGATGCATGCCTGACGGGATCAGCGGTCCGGTGAGACGTTCTTGATGCCGTGTTAGTTGTTCTTCTTGATGGCGGTTGCGGGGTTTGCGGGGGAGACTCGTGAGAACACACTGGAGCGGATAACGATGAGTCGTTTCTCTCAGAGCTGTGGCAGGGCACTCTTGCGGCTGCGGGTTTCTCCGCTCAGGCAGGGTTTGCTGCTGGTCCTCGACGGGACTGTGGCGGCCTTTGGCCTGTGGATGGCGATGCTCCTCAGGTTTGAGTGGAAGCTGCCAGCCGCGGAGGCAGCGCGCCTCCCCATCCTCATCGCGGTCCTGGTCACAGCGCGGTTGCTGGCCAATGTCGTTCTCCGGCTTCATAAGTGGTCGTTCCATCTTTCGGGTCTCGTGGATGGGGCAAGGATCTGGCTGGGGGTCTGGTTCGGAACTGGCTTGTTCCTGCTGGCCCTCTATTTGATGCAGCGCAGCGGCCCACCCCGAACTGTTGTGGTCATGGAGCTTCTCATCACCGGTGTCGGCATGACGGCGTTCCGTTTTTCCCCCAGGCTGACCATGACGTACGTGACCGATCAGTTCCGGGCGATGGACAAGGAGGCCGTTCACGCGATCATCCTCGGCGCCGGGTCGGCTGGCGATTTGCTCCTGCGGGACCTTCAGAGATCGGGTGAGCACGTCTACTCTGTTGTCGGATTCCTGGACGATGACCACGGCAAGCACGGGATGATCCTGAGCGGCAAGCCCGTCCTGGGTGAGATCAACGAACTGCCGGCCATAGCCAAGCGGTACAACGTCGGTGAGGTGCTGATCGCGGTCCCGAGGCTCGAGGCGAGACGGATCCGCGAAATCCTGTCGATGTGCGCCGATCTCAAGCTGCACTTCAAGATCCTGCCGGTCTCGTTCGTTTACCTGAACGAACGGGTCAGCGCCTCGATGCTGCAGGAGCTTTCGCCGGATGACCTGTTGCCGCGCGATGCTGTCAGTTTCTCGGACGATGGGCAGGCACCGAAGAGCGCCGGGCGGGTGGCGCTGGTCACCGGTGCGGCCGGGTCGATTGGCCGGGAGATCTGCAAACAGCTACTTGAAGGCCAGGTCAGACGCCTCGTGATGACGGACATCAACGAAAACGAACTCTATCTGCAACAAAGGGTCCTCGAGAGGACGTTCCCGAATGCCGAGACGACCGTGGAGATCGCGGACATCAGGGACCCCGGGCGGATCGAGTCGCTGTTTCGCCACTACGAGCCGCAGGACGTCTTTCACGCCGCAGCGCACAAGCACGTCCCCTTGATGGAGTGGGCGCCGGGCGAGGCGGTCAAGAACAACATCCTGGGCACCAGGATCGTGGCGGAGGCCGCACACCGGAACAAGGCCGAGAGGTTCGTGTACATCTCGACCGACAAGGCCGTGCGGCCGACGAGCGTCATGGGGGCGTCGAAGCGGGTCGGCGAGATGGTCGTGCGGTGGCTGGCGAAGGAATCGACGACGCGCTTCTGCGCGGTGAGGTTCGGCAACGTCCTGGGATCGTCGGGGTCGGTGGTGCCGCTCTTCCGCGAGCAAATTGCCGCGGGCGGTCCGGTCACCGTGACGCACCCTGAAGTGCGCAGGTACTTCATGACGATCGACGAGGCGGTGGGATTGGTATTGCGGGCGGCCTACGGCAATTTCGGCGAGCTGTGCGTGCTGGACATGGGCGAGCAGATCCGCATTATCGATCTGGCGAAACACATGATCACGATGGTGGGGCTGGTTCCAGAGATCGACATTCCGATTGAATTCACGGGCCTGCGGCCTGGGGAGAAGCTGTTCGAGGAACTGCTGACTGAAGAAGAGGAGGGCTCGTCGCAGGTGGCGCGGAAGATCTTCGTCGCGCGCAACGGCCGGGTATCCGAGCGCCTCGGGCCAGCACTCCTCGAGCTCGAAGACGCGGCCCGGCAAGAGGATGGGGCGCGTTGCGTGGAACTGCTCCGCCGCCTGGTGCCGAGCTACTCGCCAAGCAACGGGACGACACACACCGCACCTGCGGTCGCGACCACCGTGACGGACATTCCTGGTGGCGAGGAGCCCGTACAGAAGTCTACACAGCCGGTTTGATCGCGGCGGACGGCCGACCCCAAACGGTGAGGCCGAGTCGCCTGTCTCAACCGCGAGCCGCCAATGCGGCCCCGCCGGCCACGGGCCACCCAGCCGGCCGCCCAGGGGCCACATCGCCGGCACCGATGAGCCGCGTGGCCGCCACACGCCGGTCAAGTGGCCTCCACCCACCAGTCACGTGACCGCCGCGCATGGGCTTCTGCCTGTTCTGATCCAGGTGTTCGTCGCCTGTAGCCTGTAGGCGTGCCGGTTGGTCGCCTGACCACCCACGAGCCGCTTCCCGCCGTGATCCGGCCTCCCGGAGATCACGGCAGGGGCGGATCGAGGTGTCTTTGGGCGGAACTTGGAAGCGGGGCGGAGCTGCCGAGAAGTAAGGGGCAGAGAACCGATTGGCGGTTCGAGGCGGTCTGTGTGTTGGTAGTAAGGCACGAAGCGAAGCGGACTGTCGTTCGTGGCGAAGCAAGTGCGGACGGTAGGTGGGCGCCCGCCGTTGGTGGGGAGCGCTCGTGGCGCGGAGGGACACGGCACTCCGCCCCGCCTGCGGCGTGGCTGCGTGCCTTACTACCAACACACAGGCAACGACACGACCGGCGACGAGAGCGCTCGGGACGACGACGGCACTCGCGGCGCGGAGGGACACGGCACTCCGCCCCGCCTGCGGCGTGGCTGCGTGCCTTACTACCAACACACAAGCAACGACACGACCGGCGACGAGGGCGCTCGGAACGACGACGGCACTCGTGGCGCGGAGTGACACGGCACTCCGCCTCGCCTGCGGCGTGGCTACGTGCCTTACTACCAACACACAGGCAACGACACGACCGGCACTGACGGCGCTCGGGGCGCGGAATGACACGGCACTCCGCCCCGCCTGCGGCGTGGCTACGTGCCTTACTACCAACACACAAGCAACGACACACAGGCAACGACACGGCCGGTGACGACGGCGCTCCGGGCGAGGTCGCCGAACAGGGGGGTGACCGGTCATGGTTGCGAAGGCGGGCGTCAAGCCGTGCGCCCGGTTGACGTACGATGACAAGGAACGCCGTCGGCGAGTGGGGGAGCGATGGGCTACGAGGTCAAGAAGATCCTGGAGTGGTTTCTCACCCCGCTGGGCGGGTCGCTCGTGCTGCTCTTGGCCGGGTTGCTGCTCGGGCGCGCGCGGCGGCGCGGGCTGGGGTTTGCGGTGGCGTTGGCAGGGGTGGCGGCACTCGTGGTGTTTAGCATGGGCGTGGTCGCCGGTGCGCTGAGCGCGCCGCTGGAGCGGAGGTACCACCCGCTGATGCCGGCGGCGCCGCTCAGCGGCGTGGCGGCGGTGATCGTGCTCGGCGGAGGGAGCGAATGGGTCCCCGGCCGCCCGCCGACGGGCTGGTTGCAAGTCGCTGGCCTCGAGCGGCTGGTCGAGGGGGTCCGCGTGCTGCGGTTGGCGCCTGGCGCCCGGCTCGTGGTATCGGGGTGGGGTGAGCCGGGAGAGCCGTCGACGGCGGAGGTGATGGCCCAGGCGGCGGTTTCGCTCGGAGTCGATGCTTCGCGGATCGTGCGGTTCGACACCACGCGCGACACCGCGGACGAGATTGCCGCGCTGCGGAAGCTGGTGGGGACGCAAAAGGTGGTGATCGTGACCTCGGCGGAGCACATGCCGCGCGCGATGCAGCTCGCGGCGCACGCCGGCCTCGACGCGATCGCGGCGCCCGCGCGGGTAGCACTCGGCGGCGCCGGCCGCGGCTGGGGCGGCCTGGTGCCTTCGGTGTTCGCGCTCGAGCGCTCGACCACCGCGATCCACGAGTGGCTCGGCCGCTTGTGGGCGAGCCTGGTGGATGCGGCGTAGGGGGCGAGGGAGCGGAGGAGCGGAGGAGCAGAGGCGCGGGGGAGCCGGGGAGCAGAGGGGCCGAGGAGCGGGGGAGCAGAGGCGCAGAGGGGCAGAGGAGTGGAGGGGCTGAGGAGCAGAGGAGCAGGGGAGCAGAGGAGCAGAGGAGCAGAGGCGCGGCGTCGCGCGAAGCCGTCATTGTTCAGAAAGTCTCTCCCGTTATGCGGCTGTCTTCTGTTCGATGGTGACGGTGAAACCGAGCTTCTCGAGTCGCTTGACGAGGGCTTGGGTGATCTTGGTTGGGTCGGAGCCGGTGCGTTCGGCGGGAGGGAGAGCGCGGTAGGGCGTCATGTCCTTGAGGATGTGCCACGCGGCGATGAGCATCGCGTGACTGACGGCGACGCGGGCCTTCCTCTGGCCTTTGCCCCGGGTGAAGGCAAGACGGCGGAAGAGCACCTGGTACTCGGAGCCCTTGGCGTGTGTGGCGGCCCACGCGGCTTCGGCGAGTGCGCCTCGCAACCACCGATTGCCCTTTCGTGTGCGTCCGCTCCTGCGCTTGCCTGCAGTCTCGTGGTTGCCAGGGCAGACACCGGCCCAGCTCGCAAGGTGATGGGGGCTGGGGAAGCGGCTCATGTCCACGCCGATCTCGGCAACGATCATCTCGGCCGTCGTGCGGCCAACTCCGGGCATCGTCATGAGGAGATCGACGGCTTCGTGAAACGGTTCGCACAGACGTGCGACCTCCTTGCTGATCGCCTCGATCTGGCCCTCCAGGTACTCAATGTGGTCGAGAATCTGGCCAAGCAGGAAGCCGTGCCCCTCAGCGAATCGCCCCGTGAGGGCGGGGATCAGCTCGTCGATCTTGCCTCGCAGCGAGCCCTTCGCGAGCGTGGCAAGCTTGGCCGCGTCGCGCTCGCCCTTGATCAAGGCGCGGATCATCGCTCGGCCCGAGACACCCATGATGTCCGAGACCACCGTCGAGAGCTTGATATTGGCCGCTTCGAGGACCTTCTCGACGCGGTTGATCTCGCTCGTCTTGGCCTGGACCAACGATTTCCGGTAGCGGGTGATCTCCCGCAGCTCACGGATCGGTGCCGGCGGGATGAAACTGGACCGCAGCAGCCCGTGGGCACCGAGGTCGGCCAACCGCGCTGCATCGAGCCGGTCCGTCTTGTAGCCCGCTACGGCCTTCGCGTGGTACGCGTTGACCAGGCAGACCTCCAACGAGCTCTCCAGGATGTTGAACACCGGCTTCCAGTACACCCCGCTGCTCTCGATGATCACACGTGGGCAACCTGCTTCCACCAACCAATCAAGCAGCTTCAGCAGCTCCGGCACGGTGGTCCCGAATCGGCGCTCCTCTCGGGTCACCTTCCTCCCTCGCTGGACTCGAAGACAGGCCACCACAACGGCCAGATGAACATCGAGCCCTGCGATGATCCGATGGATCACCTCCATATCCCCTCCCTCGAAACCGCAGCAGGAGGCATCCTCCGGGTAACACACATTGTTCGGCGTCCTCTCAGGGACAGTACGGGGTGCATCAGGATGCCCGGGCCCGATTGCGAGTCGACCTCAACCCCGTCAATGACGAACGGCCTCGCCTGCGCGGCCTCCGCCCTCGCAGCGTACCCCATCCCGCAAACCTTTCATGGTCCGGGGTGAGCCCGGGCTCATGAGGATTGCGAGGAGGCCGGAGCGCAGCGAGGGCCGACGAAGCAATCTGGTTCCCAGTCGTGTGATCCACTAGCGTCGCCAGGACCGCGGGATTGCCGCGGTTTCCTCGCTTCGCTCGGGAACCTCGCAATGACGGTGTCCCGACCGCGTTCGAACGCGAGACCTCGCCACACCATCTCACCGTCAGGAATAGAACCATCGCTTCCATCGCGGGGTGTCCCGCCGCAGGCCGTGCGACACGGCTGGTCCGTTCCTTCGGTCATCGCGAGGCCGCCCCCCACTTGGCCGTCATTACGAGGCCGCACAGCGGCCGAAGCAATCCCGCAGGCCGGCGAGGGTCGCGAGCCAGCGCCGACACGACGGGCGGTCCGACGGCGTGGCCGTTCCGAGGACGCCCTGGATTGCTTCGTCGCCCGGCTTCGCCGGGCTCCTCGCAATGACGGTGTCCGCACCGCGTTCGAACGCGAGACCTCGCCACACCATCTCA
>JAKAEN010000194.1 GCA_021818355.1 Actinomycetes bacterium
TTCGGGTCTGAAGAAGCCACGCGGCTTCTTCAACCGCACCATCCGCCGCTCCCTCGGCCTCAAGCCCAAGGATCCGCCCAAGTACCGGATCCTGGTGATAATGGCCACGAACATGCCCGACTCACTCGACCCGGCACTGTTGCGGCCAGGGCGCATCGATCGCATCTACCGGGTCGGCTACCCGTCCAAGGCGGGGCGCATCCGCACCTACAAGGGCTACCTGGACAAGGTTTCGCACTCCCTCACCGAGGATCAGATAGACAGGCTCGCCACCATCACTCCCTACGCGACGGGGGCAACCATCAAGGACCTGGTGAACGAGTCGCTGATTATCGCCATTCGCGATGGGCGCGACACCATCACCTGGAGGGACGTGATCCGCGCCAAGCAGCTGAAGGCGTTCGGACCCCCTGACGACGTCGAGTACATCGAGCGGGAGCGCCATGCGGTGGCCGTGCACGAGGCTTGCCACGCCGTGGCGTCCGCCAAGGTCCGCAATCGCATGGCGATCGACATCGCCACCATCGAGAAGGCCTCCAACTTCCTCGGTGTCGTGGCGTCCATTCCCACCGAGGACCTCTTCACAAAGTGGCGGTCGGAGTACGAGGTGGACATCATGTCGGCTCTTGCCTCCTTGGCCGGAGAGAGGCTCTTCTTCGAGGGCGACAACTCCTCCGGCGTTTCCGGCGATCTGGAGGCTGCAACCGCGGTGGCGACAATGATGGAGGGGTATTGGGGCATGGGCTCTACCATCTCCTCCCACGCCGTCACCCAAAGGACCGGGACCGGCTCGTCGCGCCCGACAGGACGCGGACCAGGCGGCCGCCGCGACGAGAAGCCGGTGCCACAGGTGCTTTCGGACCGGATCGAGGCCAAGCTGGACGAGCTCTACCGGAGGGTTCGCGATCTGCTCGAGGACAACAGGTTGAACGTGCTGGCCGTGGCGCACGCGCTCGAAAAGTACAAGACCATAACCGGGGAGGACATCACGGCCATCATCGAGGGGCATCAAGGCCCTATCGTCGACGGCAGGGCCTACTCGGACCCGGTGTTCATGGCCGAGATCGAGCGCTATCACATCTCGGTGGTGGATGCGCACCGGCAGCATCGCCCGGTCACCACCCCGTTGCCCGAGCCACCGGCCGAATTCCAGGGGCGGGTGGTTGCCGCCCGGGCCGAGCTCTCCACAGGCGAGCTGGCGCTCGGGTCCGGGCTCCCGATGTCGGCGCCCGAGGACGAATGACGCCGGCGAGCGCGCCGGTTCAGCGATAGCTAGGAGTATTTGATTGGCTGACGTTATCCTTCCCAAGCTTTCCTCGACCGAGGACAACCACAAGCCCACATCGGGCTGGTCCGTGCTGCACCTCTTCTGCAATGCAGGGGAGTCGCTCGACTCCGCTGCGGTGGTTGCGGCCTGCAAGGCGGCCGCCGAGGACGGGTACCAGGTAATTCCTTTTACCGTGCTCGGCCATAAGGCCCGTGCCGGGTTCCTCGGCCTGGGCGAGAGCTTTGTCCGGCTGCGGGAGTGGCAGAGGGACCTCGAGCGCGCCGGGTTGCAGGTGGTCGACTCCTACGTCTCCATTACGGAGGTCTCCGAGTACGCGGCCGGCATGCCCGCCGAAAAGAAGGAGCCGCGGCTGCACCCCGTGTTGCCTCCGGCGGGAATGTACAACATCTGCTTCTACGGAATGTCCAAGCGGCGCGAGGAAGGGGCGAACTGGTACCGCCTTCCATACGAGGAGCGCGAGCAGCTGATGTACGGGCACGGAAAGTCGGGCCGCGCATTCGCGGGCCGCGTCATCCAGCTTGTGACGGGTTCGACCGGGGTCGACGACTACGAATGGGGGGTCACCCTCTTCGCGGCTCACCCGGATGACCTCAAGTCCGTGGTGTATACGATGCGCTTCGACGAGGCGTCGGCCATATACGGCGATTTCGGGCCCTTCTACACCGGGATGATCGGAGACGTCGAGTCGGTGCTCGAAGCCTCGTTCTGAGGCGCTTCCTCGCGCTCGGGGTAGGTTCTTATTGATGAATTTCGAGCTTGAGAATGCGGTGGCGCGGCTCGAGGAGCTGCTCGCCGAGTACCAGGCCGTGGTCATCGGCTTCTCCGGTGGCGTCGACTCGACTTATCTTGCCGCTGTCGCCGGGCGCGTCCTGCCGGGCAGGACCATTGCGGTCACCGCGGACTCGCCATCTCTGCCGCGCGAGGAGTTGGAAGCCTGCGCGAAGCTCGCCGCGGAGCTGGGGATCGAGCACCTCGTGGTGAGCACCCTCGAATTCTCCAACCCTGACTACCTCAAGAACGATGGTTTGCGCTGCTTCTATTGCAAGAGCGAGCTCATGGAGTCGCTCGCTCCCATCGCTGAGGAGCGAAAGGCCGCCGTGCTCCTCGGCGTAAACGCTTCGGACAAGGGTGACTACCGCCCCGGCCAGAGTGCCGCCAAACACGCCGGCGCGCGCTTCCCCTTGCTCGAGGCGGGGATGAGCAAGGAGATGATCCGCGAGCATGCCCGCATCCTGGGTCTGCCCAACTGGGACAAGCCACAGGCGGCGTGCCTCTCGTCGCGGGTACCCTACGGCACCCCGATCACTCTTCAGACCCTTTCGCGGGTCGAGCGGGCGGAACGTTACCTGCGCTCCCTGGGCTTCAGGGACATACGCGTCCGCGATTACGGTGAGACCGCCAGGATCGAGGTCGGAAGCGATGAGCTGGTTGCCTGCGCGGAGGCCGCGGCTGTGGTGAACGCCGAACTGAATCGTCTCGGATACAGCTACGTCACCCTGGACCTGGCCGGCTTCTCCTCGGGAAACCTGAACCGCGCTCTTGCTTCGCCCGGCCACGCCTAGCCTCCGGGGGCCCGGGATAACGGCGTAGGATTGGGGGTATGGCACAGATGCGAGTCAAGCTGATCTACCCGCCCGGCTTGGTGACTAAGCCCATAATCGCGGTCCTTGCCAAGGACCATAACGTCCTGGCAAACATTCGCCGCGCGAGCGTGGACGAGGGGACAGGGTGGCTCGTGTGCGAGCTGGAGGGCGAGCCGCAGGCGCTCAAATCCGGCCTCAAGTGGCTGGAGGACTCAGGAGTTGAGGTGGAGTCGCTGGGAGACGTTGTCGAATCTTGAGCTGAAAAGCGGGCTAGCCGCGGCGCGCTCGCATGCGCGTTCCGCCGAGGCGCTCCCAACGCATGCGGTAGCTGACACGCCGCCTTGCCGGCTCGAAGAACATGCAGCCGCCTCCGCAGCGCTTCGACTCCAAGCCGCAACTCGTCCCGTTTTTGGCAAGATGCCGGCAGCGACCGTCGCTCATGTGCCAATGGTAGGCATGGGCGTGGAATTAAGTCGTAGGGTAATTAGTCCCGTCGAGGAAAGGTCACCTAGATGGAGATCCCAAGAAGCACCTTGTTGAGGTGGGCCGAGACTCTGGCCGGATCCGCGGTCACCGGCATGGGCTTCACCAAGAGCCTTTACGAGCGCGAGCGCTTCGAGGAGATCATGCACGTGGCCGCCGAGATTAGAAGTGCCTCGGCCATCGCCGGCATCGGCTTCGAAGACGGCGCCTCCGCGGACGAGATCATCGACTTCTGGCGCTCGACAATCGGGGACGGGGTGCCGGGGTATGTGACCCCCAAGAGTACCGTTGCGGCGGTCGTCGGCAACGATGACGGCGAGATCCTGCTGGTTCAGCGTGCCGATTCAGGCATTTGGCTATACCCAACGGGCTGGGCGGACGTCGGCTACTCCCCGGCGGAGGTCGCCGTCAAGGAGGTCCGGGAGGAGACCGGAATCGAGGTGGAGCCCGTGCGCCTCCTCGGCGTCTTCGACGGCCTGCGCCGTGGTTTCACCGCGGTCCCGCTCTATTCGATGATGTTCTACTGCCGCGCAACGGGAGGCTCGCTCAAGGCGCACCCGCTCGAGTGCCGTGACGTGGGCTGGTTCTCGCGCGACAATTTGCCCGAACCCATGGTCAGGCCCGAGCGTTGGGCTCCGATGGCTTTCCAGGCGATCGACGGCTTCGACGGTCCCACCTACTTCGATCCGGTGCGCGACCCGTTCTGGTTCCAGGAAGGCGCCTGAGCGATCAGTCGATGTCGCGACGGATCTGGCGCAGGTAGTCCTCCGCCTCCTCCGCGAGGTCGCTCGCCAAGCCCATGGGGTCGGCGGAGACGTATTCCTCGAGGCCGAGCGCTTCGTCTTCCTCCTCCTCGCCTTCCAGGCGGGATAGGTAGCTGAAGACCTCGTCGTCCGACTCCATGATCTTGGCGATCGCATCTTCGTACTCCGCCACCGCGGAATCGAACTCGTGGGCGTCGAGATCCAACTTGAATAACTCGGCAACTTTGGCCACCAGCGATTGAGCCGCCTTGGGCGAAGGGGTCTGTGCCAAGTAGTGGGGGACGCTTGACCAGGCCACTGCCAGTGGGATGCCGAGGTTTTCCACCTCCACCTGAACACTTCCCATGATGGTTGTGGGGCCCGTGTAGTGGTCGGGCATCAGACCGAGCGAGCGCATGAGCCGCGGGGTGTTGGAGCGGACCGTTGTCTCAGCGGCGACGTTGTGCGGTGCGTGGACGATCTGCCCCCCGAGGAAGATGACCTCCTCGGGGCCAAGGCTCCGGATCGCTTCGACTGCCAGCGAGGCGTAGCTTCGCCACCCTACCCTTGGCTCGAGGAAGCTGAGCAGCACTATTTCGCGCCCGCTGGTCTTGTCGCGTCCCAGGAATATGTCGATGGTGGGCCAGTCCACCAAGCGCTGCGACCCGGTCTGGGAGACGTAGGGGCGGGCGTCGTCGTAGCTGACATAAGCATCGACGTCGATCTCGGCGATCTTCTCCGCGTCGAAGGCGTCGCGCATGAAGCTGAGAGCGAGGAAGCCCGAGCGAGCCGGATCGTCCTCACCGTCGAAAACCGCGATGAGCAGGGGCCGGGCCGGCTTTGGAGGGCGACGTGCGAACCAGCGGATCTCAGCCATACCTACCAACATAGCGCGGCCCATGGAGGCGTCTTGAGAAACGCCCGCCAATCGCTCCCACCCAGGGCGGAAGGCGCCGCTTTTCAGCCGTCCCCGCGCAGGCGCAGACCGAGCGAGCTCACCTGTTCGTGCTGGTATCCGAGCGAGGCGTAGAAGGCCAGCGCAGCCTCATTTCCCTCTCTCACCTGCAGATTGATCTTTGGGCATCCCTTTTGGCGGAGTAGTTCGGCCGCATGGGTCATAAGCGCCGACCCGACTCCTTGACGTCGGTGGCTTGGCAGGCAGGCGAGGTAGTTGATCCATCCGCGGTGCCCGTCGTATCCGGCCATGACAGTTCCGATTATCGCCGTCGAGTCCTCCGCCAGTAGGAACCCCCAAGGCGAGTCCGCCATCTTTCGCTCGATGTCGAGCCAAGGATCGTTCCAGGGCCTGACCAAAGCGCAGGCCGTCCAGAGCGCCACCACGCTCTGGCCGTCCTCGGGCCTGAAACCTCGGATTCGCATCCGCAAAGGATACCAGGGTGCGAACAGACCTCGTCAATGGCCAGGAGCGCCGGAGGGCGTGCATGGCTTCGCGGTAGGGAAGCCGGCGGGAGGATGCTTAGATGAACTCCATGCAAGACGAGATCGTCATCGAAGAGTTGACCACGGCCGGCGTGGAGGAGCTGTCGC
>JAKAEN010000195.1 GCA_021818355.1 Actinomycetes bacterium
GACGCGTCGTGCAGGCGCCTCAGACGCCGGCACCCACCCTGATAAGCCATTTGTCAGGTGCGTTGATCTCCTCGAGGTCGGGCATGTACTCGCTCCTCTCGAAAAGCTTGCCAACGGCCTCCTGGCCACCGGCCTTCTCGATGGCCTCGAGAAACGCCTTGCCGGCCGCGTATTGGCGCAACTTGGCATCCAGCCCGTAGAGCTGGCCGATGATCTTGGCCACCAGGTTGGGGGACTCCCGCCGCTGGTGGAGAGCCTCTTCGAAGCGTTCCGCCTCCGGGATCACCCCAGCCGCGGCCCTGCCCATTATGAGGTCGCCGTGGCCCTCGAGAACACTCATCAATCCGCCCAGGCGCGACAGGATCTCCCTCTGCTGGTCGTTGACGAAGAGCCCCGCCACCCCAGACTCGCGTAGCGGGTTGCGGCCCTCTCGCAGCTCCTCGACCACCCGAGTCAGGCCCTCGAACAGGTCACCGGGGCCTAGGTTCACTTTCTCGATCAGGCTGCTGACCAAGCCGCGGTAATAACCGACCATCCATGGCACGGCTTCGAATTGCAGCTTGTGGGTCAGTTCGTGCAGAAGCACCCAACGCTCGAACTGCTCGCGTGGGAAGCCGAAGCGGGCCTCGAGGGTCATGATGTTGGAGCCGACGATGTAGATCGGGGTGGTCGAGCCCTCGCCATCGCCATCGCCGTTTGCGAACAGGGCCGCGTCGTACTGTCCGAGCACTCTGCGGGACATCCACCCGAAGAGGAGCCCGAACTGAACAGCGCTGGCCTGAGCTCCCACGGCGCCGAGGGGTCCGGGCATGTTGCCGGTGAGCTTCTCCGCCAGTGGATCAAGAAGAGACGACATGGAGCGAACGTTCGCATCCACCCACTGGCTGCGGGAGACAACCGAAACCGGAAGGATCTCGGTGTCAAGATGCAGGCCGGAGGCGGCCGAAACCAAGGATAAAGCTTCGGAGCTGAAGGCGCCGAGTTCCTGCTCGGTCCGCTTCAGGGCCTCCACATCCTCGGGTGGGAAGGTTGCGATAACGCCTTTGGCCACCTTCGCGGCTGTCGTCCACGCAATCACCTGGCACACCTCCCCGAGGAGAGTGGACTCTCCGTTAGGAGATCTTACGCCCCCGGGTTCTGGGCACGGTAAGTGGCTGATGAGTGAAGCAATACTTACCGCTGTTGTAGATGGAGAGCCGGGTTCCGCAATTCGGCTCCTTGCACACCCGGTCCTTGGGATATGCCCTCGAGGCTCGGGAGAGCCCGGAGACTGGCGTTCCACCTACTGCTTCGGTTCTGTTTGCCATGCTAGGACTAACTCACCCTCAGAGAAATTATTCCTGGCCCCGCACCCTGGACGTCTTTTCAACGTTGATCAATGCGGCAATCTTCACCCGCAATAGGTCCGGGACACGATCACGAAGCCGATTTGCGATCATGTGCCGCAACTCCGCTTCGAACTCATATGCCTCCAAACACGGCGAGCACGCGTCAAGATGATGTTGGATCTTCTGGCGCCTTGTCTCGGTCAATTCCCCGTCTAGGAAGCTGTAAAGCCGAGCCAGGACTTCCTGGCATTCGCTAGATGTATCGTGTGAATGATTACTTTCCACTGCGACCTGCTACAAGTCCACGTTCGGCTCCGAACTCGAACAACGCCTTCTGCAGCGCTTTTCTTCCGCGATGCAGACGGGACATCACGGTTCCGATAGGAACGTCCATGATCTCCGCAATCTCCTTGTACGAGAACCCCTCGACGTCACTCAGTATCACGGCCAGCCGGAACTGCTCGGGAAGCGACTCTATCGCGCCCTTGACTTCGTCATCGGTGAATGACTCCAGTACTTCTTCCTCGGCCGAGCGCCCCGCCTGGGCCGCCTCAAGGGCGCCAAGCCGGCGATAGAGGTACAAGTCCTCCACGTCGTCCAAGTCGCTTTCGTCAGGACGGCGCTTCTTGGCCCGGTAGGAGTTGATAAAGGTGTTGGTGAGGATGCGATACAGCCAGGCCTTCAGATTGGTTCCCTCCTGGAACGACCCGTATCCCCGGTAAGCCTTCAGATACGTCTCTTGCACAAGGTCTTCCGCCTCGGCTGCATTTCTCGTCATACGCATGGCCGCCGAGAACAGGGCATCGAGATAGCCCATAGCGTCCTCGGCAAACCTTCCTTGATCCGCCATAGAACCTTCATCATACGTCTGCAGTTTTGGAACCGCTTTAACGCCAGCTAGGCGCGCACTATTCCATCACGCACGCACGCGCACGTCGCGCGGCATGGAGTACGGCTCCGGGCCGCACGCCGCTCCATTCGGCCCAAGGAGCACGACCGGCGCGCCGAGGGTGCGACCACCTCCGCCTATGACGTGGGCTTGGATCGCACCGCCATGGCCAGCGCCACTACCCAGCCGATGAGCGACCAGCCCAGGAAGAGATTGACCACGAGCACCGACACGGAGTTCGGGACCTTGCGCACTAAGGCGATGATGGTCGGCACGAAGTAGAGCACGAGCCCAAGCAGGCCAAAACCGCTGACCAGGAAAGATGCCGCGCCGATCAGGCCTCCCAGCAACATGCCTTTGACGCCCCCTAACCCGATGCGTTCCCGTCTGGTCCGCCGATGCGGACCGTGAGACCATTCCATCGGCTCGAAATGATCTTGACACAGCCCACCGGCAGATACAAGTGCCGCTGCCGACCTCGGGCGCATATCGCGCGCGCCGGGGCCGGCCAACCCCTTCACCGACGTCCGAATCCGGCCGGCCGTGGATGGGCACCGATTCGGCCGGGACACGGAAGATGGGCCGACCCAGGTCCGGGGATACTGACGCCCCAAACCATAATTATTATCGCCTCACGATATACTTGCCTTTCATGACGGTCTTCAAGCCCGCCCCCCGCCATGAAGTGAGCCTCGGCGCGACTCCCGCGCGCATGGCCTTGCTGGCCGGGCTCGGGCTCGCCCTGGGTGTCGTCGGCGGCCTTGCGGCCTACCTAGTGGTAAAGCTGGTCGCCCTGATCAGCAACCTCGCACTTCTTCACCGGGTGGGCTTCTCCTTGCCGAGCCTTTCCCACTACAACCCTGGGCCGGAACTGATTCCGGTGGCGGTGCTGGGCGCGCTCATCGTGGTCGCGCTATCGCTTTGGACACCGATCATCAAGGGCCACGGGATACCCGAGTCGCTCGAGACCATAGTGCTCAGAGAGAGCAGGATTCGTCCCAGAGTCGTCATCGCCAAGCCGCTCTCCGCGGCGATCGCAATGGGCACCGGCGGCCCCTTCGGCGCGGAGGGGCCGATAATCGTGACGGGGGGGAGCATCGGATCGCTCCTCGGCCAGATCCTTCCCGTCACGGCCGCGGAGCGGCGCATCCTTCTGGCGACGGGAGCCGCGGCCGGCATGGCCGGCGTATTCGCCACTCCGATTGCCGCGGTGATCATGGCATTCGAGCTCCTGCTCTTCGAGCGCTCCCTCCGATCATTGCTCCCTCTCTCGATCGCCTGTGCCGTGGCCACCGAGATTCACTACCTGACCCTGGGTGCCGAACCGCTCTTCCATGCCCCGGGCATCCACACCCCCGGCGGGTTGCAGCTTCCCTTGTTCGTCGTGCTGGGAGTCGCAGCCGGGTTGCTGGCCGTTGTCATCAACAAGGGCCTCTTCGCCTGGGAGGGTATCTTTCGCGGATCTCGTCTGCCGGAGCTCTGGCACCCGGTGGCCGGAGCGCTCGGCTTCGCACTGGTCGGGCTGGCGGTGCCGGGATCCCTTTCCGTCGGCTATTGGGCCATCACCGACGCGGTCAACGGACGCTTCCTGGCAGGAGCGGCGCTTGCGCTTGCAGGTGCGAAGCTGCTGTCGTGGTGGATCGCGCTCGCATCGAACACTTCCGGTGGGACGCTGGCGCCAATCTTCCTGGTCGCCTCCGCGCTCGGAGACGCGATGGGCATTGGTTTCGCCCACCTCTTCCCCTCCTTGCACATCCAACCGGGGGCCTTCGCCTTGGTGGCCATGGGCGCAACCTTCGGCGCTTCGGCACGCGCCCTTCTGACGGGAGGAGTCTTCGCCCTCGAAGTGACTGGCGCCGCTCATCTGGTGGTGCCGATGCTGCTGTGCCTCGGCGTGGCCGAGCTGGTCGCCGGCTGGATGCTGCCGGAACGTATCATGACGGACAAGCTGGTAAGGCGCGGCTTCAGGGTCGAGTTCGACACCCAGGTCGACCCTTTCCGCACCGCGGTGGCCGCACAGGTCATGGAGCCACTCGTGGAAGTGCCGGAAGGTGATGCCCTTCCGATCGTCGGCCCGACATCCTATCTCCAGGACGTCCTCGACTGCTTTCTCAACACCGGCGCGGAAAAGGTGGTGGTCATCGACGGCGAGACACCGGTGGGCGTCCTCTCGCGTTCGGCACTCAAGGACGCGCTGGCCCGCCGCCTGTACGAGAACGAACCCCAGCCACCTACTCTGCATCCAGGGAAGGCGATCGGCCGACTGCTTCAGCGCTTCTCGACCTCCGAAGCGGCCAAGGAGATCGCCGGCGACTTCCCGGAGGGTGAGGTAGCCGAGTGAACCGCACTGAGGGTGTTCGCAGATCTCGTTTCAGCGACCAGGACTACAGGGACATACTCGCCTTCAGGGACCAGCTGCGCCGGTTTCTGTCCTGGAGCGAGGAGCAGTGCCGGGCTGCGGGGCTCACGCCATCCCAGCACCAGCTGCTACTTGCGGTGCGCGGGCACCCTTCCCCGGACGCTCCCACCATCGGGGATATCGCCGAGCACCTCCAACTGCGCCACCATTCCGCGGTGGGGTTGATCGACCGTGCGGAGTCGGCCGGCCTGGTCCGCCGGGTGCACGACCAGAGCGATCGGCGCGTGGTGCGAATCGTGCTCGAGGCGGCCGGCGAAGTGGCCTTGGAAGAGCTGACCGCCCTGCACATCACCGAGCTGGCCGTGCTTGCCGAGGCCTCCGCGGCCTTCCGGAGGCCGAGGCCCGCAGACGGCGCCTCAGGTGACTGAGGCACACCGTGGGAGAGGGAGTGGAGCCCGAGAGGGGATTTGAACCCCTGACCTGCTCATTACGAGTGAGCTGCTCTGCCGACTGAGCTACCCGGGCCCGGAAGTGTTAATCTTAGCGAGCTTCAAGGTTGGTCCCCCAACAGCGCGCCAAGCACGCTGACCTCGCTGACGCCGGCCGCGAGGCGGCGCATGGCGACACGAACTCGCTCCTCGACGCGCGCGAAGGCCGGATAACCGGCCGCCGGATCGCCGGCGTCCGCTTGGGGCCTCAGCTCGCTCAACATTATGGCAAAACCAAGCTCGAACTCGCTGCGCCGGAGCCAGCGCAGCTCACGAGCCAAGTCAGCTTCGGCATCCTTTACCATGCCCCGGCTCGCCCCGCCTTTGGAGACCCGCTCACGTAGCTCCGCAAGTGCCGCCTCCCCCTCCCGCTTGCGATCGGCCACCACTTCATCGACAAATCCCGTCAAGGAGCCGACCGCGCGCATGAGGTCGAAGCCGCTTCCGGGCCGCTCGCGTGCGGCGGAACGCCACAGCGAGAGCCGCCGGGCAAGAAACCCTCCGGACACCAG
>JAKAEN010000004.1 GCA_021818355.1 Actinomycetes bacterium
TACGAGGTCGAGCCCTACCTGGAGCCGGTGGTGGCCGAGGCCTACGAGGTCGAGCCCGAGCTGGAGCCGGTGGTGGCCGAGGCCTACGAGGTCGAGCCCGAGCTGGAGCCGGTGGTGGCCGGAATCGGCGCCGAGGTCAGCGCCACGGATCAGAGTGCCGCGGAACGACGCTTCGTGGGAACGGGAGGACCTGCGGAGGCAACGGAACCCGAAATCGTGCACAAGCGTTCAAGGCTTGAGCGCGCGTTCCAAGTGCTGCGCCGGACCGCCCTGCTAGCTTCCGACTCTGCTTCCGTCCGCGCAGACCTCTTCGAGATCGTGGACACGACGGCCTCCTCTGCGCCGGAGACACCCGCTCAGGAAGTCAGCCCGCATTCGGAGCCTGCCGACGACTTGCGGCCCGCGGCGAACCTTGATTCGCCACTTGGCTCCCCCGCTTCGGCGGAACGGCAGACGATCGTGATCGGGCAAGCACGCGAAACGACATCAGAGCCGATGCTGACCAGCACGTCGCTCGCCGCAGACTACGTGAAGGCGCACGAAGTCGAAGCTGATCCGGGGCGAAACCCCTTCTTCGAAGAGATGGCCGCCAAGAACGAGGTCTTCTCCAACACCATGGAGATCGACGCCCGGAAGCTGGAGAGCTACTCGGGACAAAGGCAAGCTGTCCAGCAGCAGACCCTTCGTCCGGAGGCTCGCCCCGAAGGCGCGGCCGTCGTCGTGACTGCAGAGCCGAAGCGGCGGTGGCTGAGAAAGAAGCGGGGCTAGTCCTTACTCATCACCCGTGCCGAGGTCCCAGACCACGGTCACGCGCTCGATTTCGGCATCTTTCATGATGCGATCACGGTTGCGCTTGAACTGCGGATCATGGGGAGGCAGGAGCATGAGCCTGGCCAGCACACGCTGACGGAAGGCGTCAACCACCTTGCGTTCACCGCCGGTGTGGTAGACCTCCCAATGGGGCGCAACCGGGCCCAGGTAGACGATCCGAGCACTTGCCAGGGGAGATTCGTCAACTTCTGCAATGGTCACTTGGCACCCGCCTCATCTAGTTCACAAACCAATCTATTCCTCATGGCTACGGGCTTTGCCGGGCGCCTACGGAATATCCCCACCGGGGTGCCGGTGTTAACTGATATGGGTGCGGGGATCCGGCGGGGGAAATGTCCGGTCTAATATGTGACCGGTAGCACACCGGCAAAGTCCGGTTGGCTACGACTCTTGCGAAGGTTGGTGTGAGCCGTTGAGAGATACCTCGTGGATGCAGCTCGGCAACTGCCGGGATCTTCCTGCTAACGTCTTCTTCCCCAGCGATGGGGCAGGCGTAGAGGTGGCCCGGAAGATCTGCGTAAGCTGCCCCGTGCGCATGGAGTGCCTCGATTACGCCATCGACAACCACATCGACCACGGTGTTTGGGGCGGCGAATCAGAGCGCGAGAGGCGCCGGATCGCTCGGCGCCGTCGCCTCGAGACCAGGTACCAGGCGCGATAGCGTCCCCTCGGCGCACTGATGCGCCGAACTCCGATCTCCAGAGGGTCCCAATGCGCGGTCTGGAATGCATCGTCAATGTCTCCGAGGGCAAGGATGCCGAGCGCCTTGACTACTTCGCCAGCACCTGCACCTCGTCTCTGCTGGATCTTCACTCGGATCCCCACCACAACCGCAGCGTTTTTACTCTCTTCGGCCCCTATCTCGGCGAGGACCTCAGGTCTCTGGCCACCGCGGTCGTGGAGAGCCTCGACATACGGGAGCACAGCGGCATCCACCCACGCATAGGCGTTCTGGACGTGGTGCCGTTCTGCCCCCTCGGTGGATCAACGATGGACGAGGCGATAGCGGCCAGGAACGAATTCGCGCGCTGGATCTGGACGCGCCTCGGCGTACCGGCTTTCCTGTATGGGCCGGAGCGAAAGCTGCCGGAGATCAGGCGCGGGGCCTTCTCGCTCTTCGGCCCCGACTTCGGCGCAGGAATGCCACATGCAAGCGCGGGTGCCTGCGCAGTCGGGGCACGCAATCTGCTTGTCGCCTACAACCTGGTCATGGACGCCGGCATCGACGAGGTGCGCCAACTGGCCAACGAGATCCGCTCGCCCCAGGTGCGAGCACTGGCCATGCAAGCGGGGGCGGACGTCCAGCTCTCCATGAACCTGGTGGCGCCACTGGAGGTAACGCCGGCGGACGTTTACGACTTCGCGGCGGCTCGCCACCCGGTTATCCGCGCGGAGCTTGTAGGACTGGTGCCCGAGGAAGTCATGACTTTGATCAAGCCTGAGAGGTGGGAAGAGCTTGGCCTCTCGGAGACGTCCACCATCGAGGCACGAATTGCCGCCAAACCCTGGTCGCAGCCGGTTTAGGGCGCCTTCTACTGCAGCGACGGCCTCAGGGTAATCTGCCGGTCCCTGAACATCTTGCGTCTCTCGCGCTCGGAGAGGCCTCCCCAGATCCCGAAGCGCTCATCGCGGCTGAGCGCATATTCCAGGCAGTCGCGCTGGACGGGGCACTCACGGCAAACAGCCTTGGCCGACGCGGAGGGAACGCCACGGTCCGGATAGAAGATCTCCGGATCCCAACCCTTGCAACGCGCATTCTCATACCAGCCGCCAAGGCCTGAGAAGAGGCTTTGCCCGACGATCGACACAGCCGGTCTCCTTCCCCCAAAAGGTCGTTCTGTCTCACCGTTTGCACACGCATTTCCGCACCCCAAGCGCGTGCTGTGGTTGATCTTAGCCACATAGTCGCAGAGTCGTTCAAATCCAAACTAAATAAATCTTGGGGCGTTCCCGGGTATTCACGGTGCCTCAGAGATGGGTGTCCATGAAGTCGACGAGCACGTAGGCGCCAAGATCGTCGGGGGCCGTATAGAAGACACGGCCACGGTTTATACGTGCGACTCTGGACATGAAATCTCGCAAGTACTCGTTGGCGTCGAGGACAAAGGAGTTGACGGTTATGCCTTCCCGGGTGCATCGCCGCACTTCCGCCAAGGTGGCGGCAATGGTCTCGGGCACAGGCGGATAGCTGAAGAAGGGCTCGCCGTTTTCGAGAATGTGGGCCGTCGGCTCGCCGTCGGTGATCATGAGCACCTGCCGCTTGCCGGGCCTGCCCGCCAGCAGCTTCCGCGACAGGCGAAGGGCGTCCTCCATGTTGGTACCATAGGCGTAGTCCCAGGAGACGGAGGGGAGTTCCGAGGGCCGGATCTGATGCGCCACCTCGGAGAAGCCGACCACGGCGAGAAAGTCCCGCGGGTAGCGGCTGGAGATTAGCCCCTGGAGCGCGACGGCGACCTTCTTGGCGGACATGAAGTTGTCCCTGAGGGGCATCGAGAGCGAAAGATCCAGGCATAGGACGGTGGAAGCCGCAACCAGCGCCTCGCGCGTCTCGATCTCGAAGTCTTCGACCGACACCTTGAGGGGGACCCCGCCGCGTTGGCGGACGATGGTGTTTCGCAACGTCTCGGGAAGGGCCAGGTCAAGGGGATCCCCGAATTCGTAGGGGCGGGTCTCGAACTCCTTGTCGATCCCGGCGCCACTGCGCATCCTGGCATGAGCGCCGAAACGGCCGGCGTCGAGCTTGGCGAAGACCTCCGCCAGCATCTTCTCACCGATGCGCCGCAGGCCCTTGGCCGAGATGGTGAGGCGCTCCCCTTCCCGGGCGATCAACCCCGCCTCTTGCAGCTCCTGGGCCACTTCGGCCAGCCGCTGCAGAGACTTGGCCTCCTGCTGGCCTAGTAGCTCGGACAAGTGCTCAAGGTCAAGCCGGCCCAAGTCGGACGGGTCGGTCACCGCCCGCAGGAAGCTCTCGGTGGAATCGAGTTCGCCCAGCCCGGCCAGGGCGCCGGCGGCGTCCTGGGTACTCATCGCCTCGTTGCCGCGGAAGCCCATGCGCGCAAGCGAGCGCGGGTCCACCAGCTCCGAAAGAGAGCTCATCAGGCGTGACATCTGCCAGGAGAGATCCATGTCCGAGAAGACCGACGAGGCGAGCTGGGCCAGCTCGGCCTGCTGCTCCTCCGAAAGCGCCCCGAAGGCGAGCGAGGCGGCGGCCATCCTCTCGGCCAGATACTCGAGCAGCTCCTCGGTGGAGTTGATTCCGGAAGGGAAAAACCCGGGATGCTTCTCCATGAACTGGTTGAACTGCTCGGTGGTATCCTCTCCGCGCTGGTGGGCCTCGATGAGCGAGTTCAGGTCGGCGAGCATCTCGCGCTGCTCGCGCAGCTGCTCCGGGCCCATAGAGCTCAGGGCGTCGCGGGCCTGGTTGAAGAAGGCTTCGCTGAACTGGCTCCTCAGTGACTCCGCCAGTTCGTCGTAGGCTTGCTTGGCCTCGGGAGACACGAACGGATACTCACCGAGTCCGCTCATCCTCCCGGGGATCGAGGAGGGCAGCGAGTCCAGTTCGAGCTGGTTGGAGAGGTAGAGGTCCTCCGCGGCCTTGATCCGCTCTGAATCTCCGGAGTCGCTTGCCGAGTCCAGGAAGTTGGAGAGCGCCTCGCGCTCGGTCTCGACGATGCGGCGAAGCTCCTCGTCGATCTCGCGCGCCTGGCCGCTCGGGTCGAATCGATCCAGGATCTCACGGCGCCGCTGACGGATCCTCTCGAGGATCTCGCGCAGGCCGAGAATGTCGCGCCCGTCCTCGCGCCTGAGGCCGCGGGCCATGAACTCCCGGAGCGCCGCCGCAGGATCGCCGTGGTAAAGCAGGGATTCGGCGATGGACGAGAAGACCTCGTCCGCGTCCAGATCGAACTCCTGGCTGCCGTCCCAGCGCCCGTAGCGGGCGCCGAAGGAGCCCCGGCGCCGCCTGGTCACCGCATCCTCTTGGCGAATATCGCGGTGTCGTCGTCCACGTATTTGTTGAGGCGCTTGGAAAGGTGCAGCCCCTCGAGGAGAAACTCGACCGCCGCCACCTTGGCAACCTCCTCCCGGAGCGGCTCGAGCCGGTCGACCACCTCGGCCAGGCCGGGCGCCTCGTGCAAGAGCTTGGCCAGCTGGGCATCGGAGGCATCCGCTCCAATCGCCACCTCGGCCCCGTCGTCGAAGAAGCCGACCACTCCGCGCAGCTCCTCCAAGCTGACCAATGAACGGAAGACGTCCAAGGTCGCCTTTGCGACCAGCTTCTCGATCACCGCGCCCTCGTCGGCATCCTCGACGGAGTCGAGTTCGATCTTCCCGGCCATGGAGGCCGCGAGAACCCAGGTATCCGAGATGCGAACCACCGGACGGCCTGCCCCGTCGAGGAGGGACCGGCGCAGCGCGGCGGCCTCCATCGCCTCGTAGTTGGCCACGGTGGCCCTCACCGAGACCCCGGAGCGCTGATTGATCGAGGGCGAGACCCTGGCCTGGGCGGAGACTTCGGCCAGCACCGAGCGGAGGTAACCGGGAAAGAGGACGCCCTGCTCCTCCTCGGCCGCCTTGTCGGCCTCCTGGTCCACTATCTCCAGCTCTATCTCACGCTCGAGCGGGTAGTGCGTCCTGATCTGGGAGCCGAAACGGTCCTTCAGTGGAGTGATCATCCGTCCGCGATTGGTGTAGTCCTCGGGGTTGGCCGATGCCACAAGCATCAGGTCCAGCGGAAGCGCGATCCGGTATCCGCGGATCTGTACGTCCCGCTCCTCGAGGATGGAGAGTAGGCCCACCTGGATGCGCTCGGCGAGGTCCGGGAGCTCGTTTATCGCGAAGACGCCGCGATTGGCTCTGGGCACCAGGCCGAAGTGCATGGTCAGCTCGTCTGCCAGGTAACGACCCTCGGCCACCTTGATCGGATCGACATCGCCGATCAGGTCGGCCATGGAGGTGTCCGGCGTGGCCAGCTTCTCGGCATAGCGCTGGCTGCGGTGCACCCACGCCACCGGGGTCTCGTCCCCGGCTTCGGCCACCAGCGCCCTGGCATAGGCAGAGACCGGATGGTAGGGATCGTCGTTGATCTCGGAGCCCGCGATGATCGGCATGTACTCGTCGAGAAGGGAGACAAGGCCGCGGATGATGCGGGACTTGGCCTGGCCACGCTCACCCAGCAGGATCAGGTCGTGGCCGGCAATTAGCGCCGCCTCGAGCTGAGGGAGAACCGTGTCCTCGTAGCCATGGATGCCGTCGATCAGGGGCTCTCCTCGCCTGATACGCTCGATGGCGTTGCGGCGCACCTCCACTCTGACCGGGACGGACTTCCATCCCGACTCGCGCAGCTCGCCTAAGGTCTTCGGATTGGGTTCCATGACTCTAGGTTACGGCCTTCGCGCGGCAATTTGCGAGGGGGGCCGCCTGCCTGCACGGCAGCGGGAGGGCACATCGGACGCTTGCCCAAAAATTTCACAATTGGCCGGTTTCATGCAAAGCTATAGATCGTGAAAGTGCACTACCACAGCTACGACGCCGTAATTGTCGGCGCCGGCGGGGCAGGCCTGCGCGCCGCCATAGAGGTCGCCGGCAAGGTCCGTACGGCGGTCATCACCAAGCTCTATCCGACACGGTCCCACACCGGCGCCGCCCAGGGCGGCATGTGCGCGGCACTCGCCAACGTGGAAGAGGACTACTGGGAGTGGCACGCCTTCGACACCGTCAAGGGCTCCGACTACCTCGGTGATCAGCCGGCTATCGACATCATGTGCCGTGAGGCGATCGACGCGGTGATCGACCTCGAGCACTTCGGGATGCCCTTCTCAAGGACTCCTGAAGGGCGGATCGACCAAAGGCGCTTCGGCGGCCACACCCGCAACCACGGCGAGGCCCCCGTCCGGCGCTCCTGCTACGCGGCCGACCGCACCGGCCACATGATCCTGCAGACGCTCTATCAGCAGTGCGTGGCCCGCGAAGTCAACTTCTTCAACGAATTCCAGGTCTTCGACGTGCTCTTCGACGAGAGCAGCGGCCAGAGGCGTGCCGCAGGCGTGGTGGCCTACGAGCTTGCCACCGGCGACCTGCACGTCTTCGTCTCAAAGGGCGTCCTATTCGCCACCGGCGGGTATGGCAAGGTCTTCCGAATCTCCTCCAACGCCCACACCCTCACCGGCGACGGGCAGGGTGTCCTCTACCGGCGTGGGATCCCCATGCAGGACCTGGAGTTTTACCAGTTCCACCCCACGGGCATTTACGGCTTCGGGATCCTGCTCTCGGAGGCCGCCAGAGGCGAGGGCGGAATACTTCGCAACGGGCTCGGCGAGCGCTTCATGGAGAGGGTCGCCCCCACCGTCAAGGACCTCGCCCCGCGCGACATGGTCTCCAGGGCCATACACGCGGAGATCCGCGAGGGGCGCGGTGCCGGTCCTGACAAGGACTTCGTCTATCTGGATCTGACACACCTGCCGCCCGAGCAGATCGACGCCAAGCTTCCCGACATCACCGACTTCGCCCGGACCTACCTGGGCATCGAGCCCAAGACCCAGCCCATCCCGATCCAGCCGACCGCCCACTATGCGATGGGTGGTATCCCAACCAACGTCGAGGGCGAAGTGATCCTCGACGACAAGGGGACGGTGGTTCCCGGTCTGTACGCCGCAGGCGAGTGCGCGTGCGTCTCGGTGCATGGCGCCAACCGCCTCGGGACCAATTCGCTCTTGGACATCGTCGTCTTCGGCAGGCGCGGCGGACGGGCGATGGCCGACTACGTAAAGAGCGTCGACCACCCCGAGATCGCCAAGGGCGCCGAGGCCGAAATCCGCGACCGGATCGAGCGCTTCAAGGCCGCGAACGGCGGCGAGAAAGTCCCGGCCATCAGGAGCGAGCTTCAGCAGACCATGACCGAGAACGCGTCCGTGGTGAGGACAGCGGAGAGCCTCAGGGCCGCACATGCAAAGATCGACGAACTGACCGAGCGCTACCAATCGATCTCGATCGACGACAAGGGAGAGGTCTTCAACTACGACCTGGTCGAAGCCATGGAACTCTCCCACCTCTTGGACCTGGCCAAGGGCCTGGTGATTGCCGCCGAGGCCCGCCAGGAATCCCGCGGGGCCCACTGGCGCGACGACTTCCCCACCAGGGACGACGTCAACTGGATGAAGCACAGCCTGGCGCACCGCGAGGACGACGGAAGTGTCCGCCTCGAGTTCAAGCCGGTGATCGGCGGGCGGTACCAACCCATGGAGCGAAAGTACTGATATGACGATGACCGCCCAGCCCCAGTCGCCGGCGACGGCCCACGAGCCGAAGGTGACCGTCCATCTCAAGATCAAGCGATACAACCCCGAAGTCGACACCCGCCCACACTGGGAGGAGTACGAGGTGCAGATGTCGCCGGGCGACCGTGTGCTCGACGCGCTCCACCAGGTCAAGTGGACGATCGACGGGACCCTGAGCTTCCGGCGCTCCTGCGCGCACGGCGTCTGCGGCTCGGACGCAGTGGTCATCAACGGCCAGAACATGCTGGCCTGCGTGAATCTCATCCGCAACGTGGGCACGCACCTGACGATCGAGCCCATCCGCGGCCTTCCGGTCATCAAGGACCTCGTGGTGGACATGGAGCCCTTCTTCGCCCAGTACCGGTCGGTGCTTCCCTACCTCATTGCCCATGACGATCCTGGTTACAAGGAGAGGGTGCAGTCCCCGGAGGACAGGGAGCGCTTCGACGACACCACCAAGTGCATCCTCTGCGCATGCTGCACCACCTCCTGCCCCGTCTACTGGGCAAACGACAGTTACGTTGGTCCCGCGGCGATCGTGAACGCACACCGCTTCATCTTCGACTCCCGCGACCAGGCGACCGCCGAGCGTCTCGACATCCTGAATCAGAAGTCGGGCGTCTGGCGCTGCCGGACCGCCTTCAACTGCACCGAGGCCTGCCCACGTGGGATTTCGGTCACCAAGTCCATCGAAGAGGTGAAGAGGGCGATCCTCTATGACCGCGTCTAAGCCTGCTCCGGCCGAGCTGGCCGGCCACATTGCCGAGAAGGTCTCGGCCGCCAGCCACCTTCGCCGTCCCGGCGCCTCGATATGCCTCGAGATTCGCGGAGAGGCAGGTTCGGCTCGCCTGGCCATAGCTCCCGACGGCACCGCACGAGTGCTTGGCGACTCCGAACAGTTTGCGGCCACGGTCACCTTGCACACCTCGGCCGAAACCGCCTCCGAGATCTCGGTCGGGGCCTTGAGCATTCCTGACGCCATCACCCACGGCCTGATAAGGGTTTCCGGGGAAGTCACGCAGCTCGCCACCATCGGGGACCAGCTCCGCAGCGAGAGGGCCTGAAGGTGCCGCGGCGCTCGAAGGACGCCAGGCGCCCCCCGCGTGGCCGTGCAGGCTGGTACCGGACCCGCACGCCACTTGGGGAGCAACTTCGCTACTTCGACGGCTCCGCCTGGACCGAGCAACGCCGCAACGTCCCTTTCTGGGCCGACGGGCCGGAGTGGGAGCAGGTGGCGCCCTCCGCCGCCGACATCGATTCCGACAGCGGTTTCGCGGTTCGCAGGCTCTTCCAGCCAGCGCGCATTCCGAAGGCCGTCACGGCTCCACGCCGCCACTCCCGCGTGCGCCTGCGCGCCGCGCTGGCCTGGATCCTCGTCGCCGTGATGGTCGCCGGCACGGCCGGCTCCGCCATCATCTTCTTCACCCAGCGCGCGGCCCAGGGCCGCTGATCGGATACGGGAGGCTTTGCCTCCTCGGTTTCGATGCGCCCACAATCCTTGTGGTCCCGCTCCCGCGACGGGTATATGATTTGGCAATCACAACGATCCTTCTAGCCAAGGAGGTCACCTTGTCCATTCGGGGTGTCATCGACGATCGTGTCCTCGCGACCTACCGCGAGCTGTTGGATGCCGAGGACGCGGCCTTTTACGAGGTTGAGCATGCCTACGAGGACGGAGACAGGGAGCACTTCCTGGCGGACCTGGCGGAATGGCGAAAAGCCATCCAGGCGAAGCTGAAGTATCTGGACTCCTGCGGTCTGGGCGCCGAGGTCTAGCCGGCGTCGCCCGACCGCGCCGGGGAGCCTCTCCCCGGATCACACGCGCCCCGCCCAATCGGCGGGGCGCTTGCCTTTTCGGGAACACCCCTAAAGGCGCCCCGCCTCGGCCAGCTTTGCAATGCGGGCGGCTATCTCCACCACCTCCGCGTGGCTGGTGTAAAGGGGTGCGAGGCCGAAGCGGATGCGATCCGGGGTCCTGAAGTCCGGGACGACCCTCGCCTCCTCGATCAGCGTGCGGGTCACTGAACGGGCCCGCGGATGGCCCAGGGTCACATGCGATCCGCGGCGCGACGCATCCCGCGGGGAGCAAACCCTGAACCCGTGTGGCGCCAGCAACGCGTCGGCGGCTTCGATGAAGAGACCGGTGAGCGCGGCCCCCTTTGCCTCCAGGCTCCGGATGCCCGCCTCGCCGATCAGTTCGGCACCTTGGGCCACCAGCGCCGTGCCGAGGATGTTCGGGGTTCCAGCACCGAAGCGCCCTATGCCGGCGCGGGGGTTGTAAGCGCTCTCCATTTCGAACTGCTCGGCCTGCGAGAACCAGCCTCGCACCGGGCTCTGCATCACCGGTATCAGGTCCGAGCGGACGTAAAGGTATGCAGGCGCCCCAGGGCCGGCATTGAGGTACTTATAGGTGCACCCGATCGCCAACTCGGAGCCGGTCCCGGCCAGGTCCACCTCGATCGAACCGCCGGCATGGGAGAGATCCCAGATGATCCGCGACCCCGCCGCAGCCGCTATCGCGTTGGCCTGGGCCATGTCGATCCGGGCGCCGGACCTATAGGAGACGGCGGAGAGGCAGGCAAAAGCGGTGTCCTCGTCGAAGAACTCCTCCAGGGTCTCCAATCCGAGACCCTCGTCGAGGTCGACCGGCATCTCCACCAGCTCCAGCCCCCGCTCGCGTGCGATACCGGAAAGGACGTAATGGTCGGTCGGGAAGTTGTCCGCCTCGATCAGAATCCGCCGCCTCCCGGGAGCAAGGGAGGCGGCCGCGAAGGCGAGCTTGTAAAGGTTGACGGTGGTGGAATCGGCGACCAGAACCTCTCCAGGCCCTGCGCCGAGCACCCTCGCCGCCAGAAGGTCACCGACCACCAGGGGGAGATCCACCCAGCTTGACCAGGACCTGATCAATCCGGCGCCCCACTCCTGGCGCAGGACGCGGTCCGCCAACTCCGTGGTGGTCGCCGGCATCCGTCCCAGCGAATTCCCATCGGCATAGATCAGCCCGGGCTCCGCGCTCAGGAAGCGGCTCTTGAAAGGTGCCAGCGCGTCGGCCTCGTCCAGCTCGAGGGCGCGCGCCCCAAGCGGAGCCATCCGCTCGTCGGTGTCGATGGCCATGACGTCTTCCACCTCCTGAGTTGTCAAGCCCAGGCTAACGCCGCCCCGGCTCGCCACAGAGTGGATTCAACATAGGGGCCTAAAACGTCCATGCAGCGCCGGAGGCAGGCGGCTCTGCAAGAGAGTGCCCCGCGCGGGGCTCAGAGGCGCACCTTCCACCGGTGCCGAGCAACGGTGGTTCCACTTGAGTATCCCCACTCTCTGTAGCTTTTTCCTCACTCTCTGCGTCTACTGGCGACGGTATTTCCCGATATTTCATGTTCCCTGGATGCATACGCGTGTTTGCAGCAGGGGTATTTCTCATACGTAATTCATCTGATGCGCAGCGCGCAGTTTGATAAATTACATTTCAATAATTCGAGTTATATTCACATTGCGTGAGCACAGCGTCCTATACTTTCCCCCGGAAGCGAGTATTCTGCCCAGCTCACAAAATGGTCGCCAGGTGGCTGGGTTTGGCGAATGGCGAAACCGGCGCTCCCTTGAGAAGAACCAATCTCGAATCAAGGAGAATAGCTGGTGTCATCGAAGCTACTTCTTGCTGCGGGGTCGCTCGGAGTTGCGTCGCTTGCCTTCGTCGGAGTGGGAGGCTATGCGGCCTTCACCTCCACGGTGAGCGGCAATCTGAACGTCACCAGCGGCACTTTCGTGCTCAATGTGTCCAAAGGGACCAGTGAGTCCTCTATTACCTGCACCCAGGGTGGCATAGCCCAGAACAACGCCTGGTTCGGAAGCAACCAGTGCTTCGAGGGTTCGGCCGCCAATGGGGTTTGGCAATGGGGTTCCGGGTACAACGCTCCTGTGGAGAATGCCTCAGGCAGCAACATCTCGATAACCATACCCAATGTCTCGCCAGGAGTTGCGTACGGATCGAACTTCTCCGTACAGGACTACGGTTCCCTGCAGGGGCTTGTTCAATACGTGAATTACACGGCCAATCAGAACAATGCGCTGGCCCAAGGAACGAAGATTTACGTCTATCAGGCGGTTGGGCAGTACCAGAAATTCGACAATGGAACTGTCTACGGCCTCAACCAGAACGGCAGCTACTACGCCTGCAGCGGCGTCAACGACTTCAGCACTCCCAGTACTGTTGTCGGCGCACAGTGCTTACAAGGAGCGCTCAACACGGGCCTGACGGATCGCTACGGGAACACCTATAGCGCCATCACCTTCTACGAGCTGCTGGGCCAGACCGCCGCAAACGGCAACGCGCAATTCAAGGTGCTCAACGGCTTCGTCCAGCCATGGCGGAACACCCAGACATCGGCACTTGCCGCGCCGGGCAGCGAGGGTGGAGTCAGCTTCAAGGCGGTCGTGGCGGTCTCGGACGCGACGGGAAACTCGGCCGAGTACCAGACCATAACGCCCAGCTTCTCGGTGATCGGCGACACCCTGCCTTGACAAGGGGACTGAATCGGGTCGCCGCAGGACCGGGATCGAGGCACATTGATGAAAACTGCTGAGGTCATGACCCCTGCGGCACCGGACGGTCATAATCACGGGCACTTCCGCACCGTCTCCAGGACGGTGCGGAAAGCCCTGTCCTGGCTGCTCCTTGTGGCCGCATCCATTTTGTTCCTGGCGGCCTCCGTCTCCGTGGTGAGCCGCCAATGGCAGATCACCCCGATTCTGACCGGGAGCATGGTTCCCGATCTGCCCATCGGCTCGGTGGCACTGTCCGAGCGAGAGCCACTCTCGAGCGTGAAGCCTGGTCAGATCGCCCTTCTCCACCCCCCGATCGATCCCGGTGTCACCTACGTGCACAAGATCATTTGGCTGAAGCGGGCCCGGTCGGGAACCGAAATCCGCACCCGCGGAGTGGCAAACCCCACCGCGGACCCCTGGACCGTCCGGGTTGACAGTCCCGACGTCTACGTCGTCAAGCACGACGTGCCTTTGGTCGGATACGTCAGCACCTGGCTTCGCTCGACCAAGGGGCGCGCCTTGACGCTTCTGGCCGCCGGACTGCTTTCCATGGGGCTGGTCGCATCATTCATCAGTGACGAGATGAAGAAGCGGCGAGGGCAAAG
This sequence comes from Actinomycetes bacterium, assembly GCA_021818355.1. Classification (GTDB taxonomy): domain Bacteria; phylum Actinomycetota; class Acidimicrobiia; order Acidimicrobiales; family Acidimicrobiaceae; genus Acidithrix. The sequence goes on from JAKAEN010000004.1 coordinate 13,253, forward strand.
CCCTCGCCGCGAACAAGCGTCCTAGTCGCCCGACACGCCTCGTTCAGTCGGGCGCGCCGTCTGACCCGCTCAACCCTTCAGAAGCTCCGCCACGTCGTTGCGCTCCGCCACCAGCTCCTCGGTGGTGATGGCGATCTTGGAACGGGAGAACTCGTCGAGCTTGAAGCCTTCCACCACCTTCCAGCTGCTGCCGTCCGAGGTCACCGGGAAGCCGAACTGCAGACCCTCCGGGATGCCGTACTCGCCGCGGCTGACGACTGCCAGCGAGGCGCAGGTGTCGGCGGGCGTGGGTGTGATGATGCTACGAACCGAGTCGATCACGGCGTTCGCGGCCGACGCGGCCGAAGAGGCGCCACGCGCCTCGATGATGGCGGCGCCGCGCTTCTGGACCGTCGAGATGAAGTCTCCCTTGAGCCATTCGTGATCAGTGATCACCTCGGTGGCAGGCTTGCCGTTGATGGTGGCATTGGCGAAGTCCGGGAACTGGGTTGCAGAGTGGTTGCCCCAGATCGCCACATTCTTGACATCCGAGACCGTCACTCCGGCCTTGTGGGCTAGCTGGCTCACCGCACGGTTCTGATCCAGGCGCGTCATCGCGAAGAACCGCTCGGCGGGAACATCCTTGGCCGCCTCGCGCGCGATGAGCGAGTTGGTGTTGCACGGGTTGCCGACCACAAAGACGCGGACGTCGCTGGCGGCCACCTTGGCGATGGCGCGGCCCTGGGGGCCGAAGATGCCGCCATTGACGCCGAGAAGGTCACGGCGCTCCATGCCCGCCTTGCGCGGCATCGCGCCCACCAGGATGGCCCAGTTGACGCCGTTGAAGCCCGTGTCGAGGTCCGCCGTCAGCTCCATGCCTGTCAGCAGAGGGAAGGCGCAGTCGTCGAGTTCCATAGCCACGCCCTCGAGGGCGCGCATGGCCGGCTCGACCTCGATTAGGCGCAGGGCTACGGGCGTCTCCGGACCGAACATGGCACCGGAGGCGATACGGAATAGGAGCGAATAGCTGATCTGGCCGGCAGCGCCGGTTACGGCCACGGAAATGGGGGTCTTGCTCATCTCTTCTCCTTGACTTTGAACGCCCGCGTCCCAAGGCGGAACGCGGGCGTTCTCGAAATCGTTGCCTTTACAGGCGGTCGACGATGGCCGATGCGAACTCGGAGCACTTGACCTCGGTCGCGCCCTGCATGAGGCGGGCGAAATCGTAGGTCACCACCTTGTCGGCGATGGTGCGCTCGAGTGCGCTGACGATGTCTGCGGCGGCCTCGTTCCAGCCCAGGTGCTCGAACATCATCACGCCCGAGAGCAGCACCGAGCCGGGGTTGACCTTGTCTTGGCCCGCATACTTGGGTGCGGTGCCGTGAGTGGCCTCGAAGATGCCGTGTCCGGTGACGTAGTTGATGTTGCCACCAGGGGCGATCCCGATTCCACCGACCTGAGCGGCCAGGGCATCGGACAGATAGTCACCGTTCAGGTTCATGGTGGCGATGACGTCGAACTCGTCGGGGCGAGTAAGGACCTGCTGCAAGGTGATGTCGGCGATCGCGTCCTTCACCAGGATCTTGTCGCCGGGCTTGCCGCCGCAGTCGTCCCAGCCGACCGCCTTGTCCGCGAACTCCTCACGGACAAGCTCGTAGCCCCAGTTGCGGAAGGCGCCTTCGGTGTACTTCTGTATGTTGCCCTTGTGAACCAGGGTCACGCTCTTGCGGTCGCGACTTATCGCGTAGTTGAGGGCGGCGCGAATGAGGCGCTTGGAGCCGGTCTCGGAGATGGGCTTCACGCCGATGCCCGAGTCCTTGCGGATCTCCCAGCCGAACTGATCGTGGAGATAGTCGATCAGCTGCACCGCCTGCGGGCTTCCCTGCTCGAACTCCAGTCCGATGTAGACGTCCTCGGTGTTCTCGCGGAAGATGACCATGTCCACCTTCTCGGGGTGCAGCACCGGGGAGGGGACGCCCTGGAACCAGCGCACCGGTCGCAGGCAAACGTAGAGGTCGAGAATCTGGCGAAGTGCGACGTTGAGGGAGCGGATGCCGCCACCCACCGGGGTGGTCAACGGCCCCTTGATCCCGATGAGAAGGTCGCGGAAGGCCTCGACGGTCTCGTCGGGAAGCCAGCTGCCGGTCTCGTTGAAGGCCTTTTCACCGGCCAGGACCTCTTGCCAGGCGATCTTTTTACCGTGCTTCTTGGCGGCCGCATCCATGACCAGCTGGGCTGCCGGCCAGATGTCGACGCCGGTTCCGTCGCCTTCGATGTAAGGAATGATCGGCTCGTCGGGGACGATTAGCTCCCCGGTTGGGGACATAGTGATTTTCTCTGCCATAGTGGCCGATATTATCCCCAATTGCCGGGGGGCATTAAAACGAGGACCACCCCCAGGTTGTGCGCTAGCCCGCCTGGGAGCCGAAGACGGCCTCGTGTATCGCCACGGTGGTGGCCGCCTGATTCATGGTGAAGACGTGCAGGCCCTCGACGCCCATGGCCAGAAGGTCGGTGCAGAGCTCGATTGCGATCTGGGTCCCTTCGGCCTGAAAGCCTGCGGGGTCGTCCTCGTAACGCTCAAGCCTCGACGCCACCCCGGCAGGGATCGATGCCCCCGACAGCTCCGCCATGCGCTTCAAGGTCGAAAGACTGGTGGGCGCCATGATTCCCGGGAGCACGGGCTTGTCGACTCCTCGCTTGGCCAATGCATCACGCAGGCGCGCGTAACGATCGGCGGTGTAGAAGAACTGGGTGATCGCGTAGTCCGCCACCTCCAGCTTCTCCGCGAGCCGGTCCATGTCCGCTTCGAAGCCGGGGGCTTCGGGATGCCCTTCGGGGTGGGCGGCAACGCCCACGCACATCGAGTACTTCTCGCTCGCCAGCCGTGCCAGGTCGATGGCGTGCGCAAGTTCGCCCGGCGCCAGCGTCCCGGTCGACTCCAGCGGAGGATCGCCGCGAAGCGCCAGCAGGTTCACAATCCCCTGGCTCGTGTAGCGCTCGAGGATGGCCTCCAGGTCTTCTCGGGTATGGGCCGCGGTCACCAGGTGCGCCACCGGAAGTAGCCCGTAGTCGCGCCGCAGACGCACCACCAGCTCGTGGGTGTGCTCACGCGTCGAGCCACCCGCTCCGTAAGTGATGGAGGCGAAGTCGACCCTGAGGCGCGACAGCTCCCCCAAGGCGGTCTCCAGGCGCGCCTCCGCAGCGGGCGAACGCGGTGGCCAGAGCTCCACCGAGAAGAGGGGTCCGGTGCGGTTGGCGATCAGCTCGTCAACCCGCATTTGCACCCGCTGCTCCGGCCTTGGCGGCCCCCAGGGCGTTCACCAGGAGCATCGCGCGCGTCATCGGCCCGACGCCGCCGATGGTCGGCGTCACCGCCGACGCCACTTCTGCGACCGAGGGGTCGAGGTCGGAGGAGAGCTTGCCGTTCACGAAAGGCGTTCCGGCGCCAACGACAACGGCTCCGGGCTTGATCATGTCGCCCTTGATGACCCCCGCGACACCCACCGCGGCGATGACGATGTCCCCTTGGCGGGTCACCGCACCCAGGTCCTCGGTGCCGGTGTGGGCGATGGTGACCGTGGCATTGCATCCCTTGCGCTTTGCGGACAGGAGCATCGCCAACGGCCGGCCGATGGTCAGCCCTCGGCCGACCAGGACCACGTGCTTGTGCTCGACCTGGACGCCATAGAAGGCGAGAAGCTCGACGATTCCCGCCGGCGTGCAGGGAAGCGGGCCGGGTTCGTTCATCACCAGCCTGCCCAGGTTGACGGGGTGAAGGCCGTCGACGTCCTTCGAGGGCAAGATGGCCAGAAGCGCCTGCAGCTGGTCCAGCCCCGCCGGGAGCGGCAGCTGGAGCAGGATCGAGTCCACCTCGTCCGAGGAGTTCATCTCGTCGATGACGGCGAGAAGCTCCGCCTGGGTGGTGGTTGCCGGGAGCTGGCGGTGCACGGAGGTGATCCCCACCTCCTCACAATCACGGTGTTTCATGGCCACGTACTTGGCGCTGGAGGGGTCGTCGCCGACCAGGATGGTGCCGAGGCCCACCCCCTTGCCCACGGCGGCGAGCTCGGCCACGCCGGACTTCACGCGCTCCTTGATGGAGGCCGCGACGGCGTTGCCGTCGAGGATCTTGGCAGTCATGGGTACAGGGCCTCTCAGTGCTTGAAGTGGCGTTCGCCGGTGAAGACCATGGCCACACCCGCCTCGTCGGCGGCTTCGATGACCTTGGCGTCGTTGATCGACCCCCCTGGCGAGATGATCGCGGCGACGCCGGCCTCCGCGAGGGCAAGCATGGCATCGGGGAACGGGAAGAAGGCGTCCGAGGCTCCGGAGGATCCCAGCACCCGCGCACCGGCCTTGGTGGTGGCGATGCGCGCCGAATCGAGGCGGTTCTGCTGGCCCGCGCCTATGCCCACCGCCATCTCGTCCTTGACCACGACGACCGCGTTGGAGCCGGTCCGGGCGCAAACCTTCCAGGCCATCGCCAGGTCCCGCATCTGCTCCGGGGTGGGCACGGCCTTGGTTACGACCTTCCAGCCCGAGGCTTCGGCCAGGAAGCGATCCGGCTCCTGGACCAGGAAGGCGTTGCCGAGAGAGCGGACCTGCAGCCCCGCCTCCTCCGGCGATGGCGCCTCGATCAGCCGGGTGTTCTTGCGCTTGGCGGCGAGCATTTCCACCACTCCCTCGGCGTAGCCGGGAGCGATGACGACGTCCGCCTTGGGATTGGCCGCAAGCTCGGCGGCCAGCTCGGCATCGACTTCGCGGTTGAGCGCCACGATCCCGCCGAAGGCGGAGACCGGATCGGCCTCGAAGGCCAGGCGATAGGCCTCGGAGATGCCGGCGTCGGAGACCGCCGCGCCACACGGGTTGGCATGCTTGACGATCACCGCGGCCGGGCGCGTGGAGTCGGTCAGCTCGTGCACCAGCCTCCAGGCCGCATCGGCGTCGAAGAGGTTGAGATAAGAGAGCTCCATACCCGAGTGCTGCTTGAGCCCCTGCAACCAGCTGGAGCGATTCGAGGCGAAGTAGAGAGCTCCCATCTGATGGGGGTTCTCGCCATAGCGCAGGCCGCGGGCCTTCTCCAGACGCAGCCCGATCCGCTCGGGAAGCCGCTCCTCCGAGCCTGAGAGCCAGTCGGAGATGAGGCGGTCATACGCCGAGAGGTGGTCGAAGGCCTTGGCGGCCAGCCGGCGCCGGAACTCGAGCGGAACCTCTCCCTGGCGCAAGGCGTCCAGGAGTGCCGGGTAGTCGGAGGGATCCGTCACGACGGCCACCGAGGCGTGATTCTTGGCCGCGGCACGGATCATGGACGGCCCGCCTACGTCAATGGTCTCGATGGAGGGCGTCTCGGCGAACGGATAGAGGTTGCACACCACCACGTCGATGGTCTCGATGCCCATTCGCTCCAGGTCCGCCATGTGCGCCGGCTTCGAGCGGTCGGCGAGGATTCCGCCGTGGATGCGAGGATGCAGTGTCTTCACGCGGCCATCCAGCATCTCGGGCGAGCCGGTGACCTCCTCGACCGAGAGGTGGGAGATGCCGGCCTCGGCCAAGGCGGATGAGGTCCCACCGCTGGCAACCAGTTCGTATCCGAGGGCCGATAGCTCGCGGGCGAGGTCGACGATCCCCTCCTTGCGATAGACGGAAAGCAGGGCTCTCATCGGCCGCTCCCTTTCAACTCGGCACCGGAGCCCCGCTCCGCGCGCCATCTCTCCTGAAATTCGAAAAAGTCCCCCTGGCCGTCATGGGAGAGGAACTCCGCATATTGGCGCAGGGTAAGCGGATAGAGGACCCGCTCGATCTCCTTGATACGCTCGTGCAAGGTTGACTCGGTGTCCCCGAGACGCACCTCCACCGCCCGCTGGGCGAGGATCGGACCGGCGTCCACGGCCAGCGTGGCGAGATGCACGGTGCAGCCGGTCACCCTCACGCCGTACCGGAGCGCCTCACGCACGGCATGCCATCCGGGAAACGCAGGCAAAAGCGAGGGGTGGGTGTTGAGGATGCGGCCCTGGTAGGCCTCATGCACCGGCTGTTCGAGAACGGTGCCGTAGCCGGCCATCGCCACAAGTTCGATGCCGCCGTTCTGAAGCTCATTTGCCACTTCGTAGCTATAGGCCATCCTGTCGAAGGCGGGCGTGAAGTCCTCTCGATAGCACCGCATAAGCGGGATGCCATGGGCAAGGGCCAGCTCTTCCGCACCACAAGGCCGGTCCACGAGCACCGAGGATACCTCGATGCCTTGGGTGACCATGGCGTTCAGGATGGTACCGCTGCCAGAAGCGAGTACCGCGATTTTCACGGATACAGCATATGAGCGATGGAGTGCGCGCGGACGCCTATGGCAACGCCCGGCCAAGACGGATCTTGACCGGGCGTCATCGCACTTCTCGGAGTTTTCCGGCTCAGCCGAGCTTGTGGACGATCTCCACCATCGCTTCACCGGCGGCGGTCGGGTTCGGCGCCACGACGACGCCTGCTGCGGCCAGCGCCTCCATCTTGGCCTTGGCGGTTCCTTGCGATCCGGAGATGATGGCACCGGCGTGGCCCATCTTCTTGCCCGGAGGCGCCGTCTGCCCGGCAATGTAGGCCACGACCGGCTTGGAGAAGTTCTCCGCTATGAAGGCAGCGGCCTTCTCCTCATCCGCCCCGCCGATCTCTCCGATCATCAGAACGGCCTTGGTCTCCGGGTCGGCCTCGAAGGCGGCCAGGCAGTCGATGAAGCTGGTGCCGGGCACCGGGTCGCCTCCGATGCCGACGCAGGTGGTCTGGCCTACGCCCTGCTGTGAAAGCTCATGTATGGCCTGGTAGGTCAAGGTGCCGGAGCGGGAGACGATGCCAACCGGACCCCCGGGAAGGGCGATGTCGCCGGAGGTGATGCCGATATTGCACTTCCCGGGTGAAATAATGCCGGGGCAGTTGGGGCCCAGGAGGCGCGTGCCAGGGTACTGATCGCGCAGGACGTTGAAGAAATACGCTTCGTCCTTGGCCGGGATGAACTCGGTGATGCAGACCACGAAGGAGACTCCGGCCCTGGCCGCCTCGAGGACGGCGTCACCCGCGAATCGCGGGGGAACCGAGACGAAGCTGGCGTTGGCGCCGGTAACCGCGACCGCCTCTTCGACGGTGTCGAAGACGGGAATCCCGTCCACATCCGTGCCGCCCTTGCCGGGCGTCACGCCGGCTACAACCTTGGTCCCGTAGTCACGGTTCCTGAGGCCGTGGAATCGGCCCTGGCCGCCGGTGAGTCCCTGCACCACCACGCGGGTGGTTTCGTCGACGAAGATGCTCACTCGCCTATGCTCCCTTGTTCTCGTTCACGATCTCGACCGCGCGGCGAGCCGCTCCCAGCATGGTCCCCTCAACCACCAGGCGGGGGGAGACATGTGGTGCCAGGATCTCCCTGGCCAGGTCGGAGTTGGTTCCATCCAGCCGGATCACAATCGGGGCCCGCAGTTCGACACGGTTGAGAGCTTCCAGGATCCCCTTGGCGACTTCATCGCAGCGGACGATTCCACCGAAGATGTTGACCAGCACCGCCTCGACGTTCTCGTCGGTGTTGATCACCTCGAGCGCCGCGGCCATGGTGTCCGCGCTCGCGCCGCCACCGAGGTCGAGGAAGTTGGCTGCCGAGCCGCCCACCTGGTTGACCACGTCGAGGGTGGACATGGCCAGGCCCGCGCCGTTGGCGATGATCCCGACCGAACCGGAGAGGCCGATGTAGTTGAGGCCACGCTCCTTGGCGAGCCGTTCGCGCCCGTCGTACTCGACGGTCTTGGCCCACTCCGCCCACTCGGGATGGCGAAAAGCGGCGTTGTCGTCGAGGGTCACCTTGGCATCGAGGGCATGAACCTTGCCGGCGGTGTTGAGGATCAGCGGGTTGATCTCCACCAGGTCGGCATCCCCCTCGACGAAGGCGCGATAGAGCTCCTCGAGAACGTCGGCGACGCCTTGGCGTGCCTCGGGATCAATCCCGGCGGATTCGACCGCTTCCTCGAGCATCTCCCTGTCCACGCCCTTGACGGGATCGATGTGCCTGCGAACGATGGCCTCGGGGTCGGTGGCGGCCACCTCCTCGATGTCCACGCCGCCCTTGGCCGAGAGCATGAGCAGATAGAGCTTGGCGGAGCGGTCGAGTGTGTAGCTCGCGTAATACTCCTTGGCGATGTCCGAGGCGTGCTCGACCCAGACGCGCTTGACCAGGTGGCCCTTGATGTCCATTCCCAGGATGGCCTGGGCGTGCGCACCAGCCTCGTCCTCGTTGTCCGCGATCTTGATGCCGCCCGCTTTGCCGCGCCCGCCCACCTGGACCTGGGCCTTGATGACTGCGGGGAATTCAGCCGCCACCGCTTGGCGAACGGCCTCCTCCACCGTCTCGGCCACGCCGCCCGGCGAGGTCGGTATCCCATAGCGGGCAAAGAACTGCTTGCCCTGGTACTCGAAAAGGTCCACCTGGCGTGTCTCCTTGATTGTCGGTCTGAAATCCGGTGGTGGAAGGTGATGGCTAGATGGAGGCCATCCCCTTCTCGCGGCGATCGAGGACGTCCTCGAGCCACGCGGCGATGCGCGGCAGCGGAGCGCCCGGTGTGAAGACCTCGGCCACGCCGAGGCGCTTCAGGGGCTCGATATCGGCGTCGGGTATGATGCCGCCGACCATCACCACGACATCCTCGAGCCCGGCGGCGCGCAACTCGTCGATCACCTTGGGCACGAGGGTCATGTGCGCTCCGGAGAGCAGGGAGAGGCCGACCGCATCGGCGTCCTCCTGAACGGCGGCGGCCGCGATCTGCTCGGGGGTCTGGTGCAGGCCGGTGTAGATGACCTCGAAACCGGCATCCCGCAACGCCCTGGCTATGACCTTGGCGCCACGGTCGTGGCCGTCCAGGCCCGGCTTGGCAACGACTACGCGATAAGGACGTTCCACGGCGTCCAATATAGGCAAGAACGACCCTTAAGTCGAAAAGAGCCTAGCGGTCGCTCAGATACGCCTGCTGAGTCCTTCCCAATAGGGCGCGCGCAATTGAGACTTCAAGATCTTGCCCGCCAGCGAGCGGGGGATCTCCTCCACCACCTTCACCTGGCGGGGCGCCTTGTAGTGGGCGAGCTGCTCGCGGCAGAGATCGATCACCTCGCCCTCCAACCCTGCCTCGTCGACCTCCCCGGGCGTGACCGAGACAAGGGCCAGGACGCTCTCGCCGAACTCGTCGTCGGGCACCCCGATCACGGCGGTGTCGAGCACTCTGGGATGGGTGTGGATCACCGCCTCGATCTCGGCTGGATAGATGTTCACTCCTCCGGAGATGATCATGTCGATCTTGCGGTCGCTGATGAAGAGGTACCCCTCCTCGTCCAGGTAACCGATGTCGCCCACGGTCGAGAAGCCATCACCGATTCGCGCGCCCTCGGTCTTGGCCGGCTCGTTGTGGTAGTGAAAGCTGCGCTGCCCTCGCGCCGCCACGATCCCCGACTCCCCCTGGGGAAGCTCCCCACCGTCCTCGCCGAAGATGCGCAGGTCGACGTTGGGCAGCGCCTTGCCCACGCTCCCTCTCTTGTTCCTCCACTCCTGGGGGGAGATCATCGTGTTCACGCCCAGCTCGGTGGAGCCGTAGTACTCGACGACGTGATCCCCGAAGACTTCCAGGATCCCGTCCTTCACCGCCGGAGGGCACGGGGCGCCCCCATGCCATATCACCTGGATCGAGGAGAGGTCGTAGGAGGCGATCGTCTCCTTGGGCAGCTTGAGAATGCGCACGAACTGGGTCGGGACCATGTGGATGTTGGTGATCCGATGCCGCTCTATGGCGGCCAGGGTCGCCTCCGCGTCGAAGCGGCCCTGTATGTGGACGGAGGAGCCGGAGAGGAGCGGAAGCGCAGAGAAGAGCCACTGGGCCGAGTGGTATACGGGGCCGTCGAGCAGGGTCCGCCCTTGCCTCGGCATGCCGAGCCCCCCGCTGTAGGCCGCCACGAACTGCGAAAGGGCCACCGGGGAGGCGGTGACGGTCCCTCTGACCCCCTTGGGACGCCCGGTGGTGCCCGAGGTGTAGAACATCGGCATGCCGAATTGGACGGGATCGCCCAACTCCGGGAGGTCCCCGGCGGAGACCACCTCCTCGTAGGGCAGCCAGGAAGGGTCGGATCCCTCTCCCGCCAGGGCCACTACACGCCCGGCATAGCCGGCCTCCCGAATCGCCGTCGAGGCGACCCCCGCCAGCGAGGGGTCCACGAAGAGAGCGCGAGGGCTCGCATCCCCGAGCACGTAGGCGAGCTCGCCATGGGCCCAGTGCCAGTTGACGGGAATGTAGGAGATCCCCAGCAGGCTGGAGGCCATTATCGCCTCGTAGTACTCCACGCGGTTTCGCGAGAAGATTGCGACCACGTCGCCCGGGCCGACGCCCTCCTTGGACAGCCAGGCGGCCAGGCGCCCGGTCCGTGTCACCACCTCGGCCGCGTTGAGGCTCCTGGCGGGGTCGGTGAGCAAGTCTCGGCCGGGATCGCCGAGGAGCAGTGATTCGAGGAATTCTGGCATGCCAAAGGATATCCCGCCCACCAGCGCCGGGGAGTGCAAAGGCGATGCCACCTTCGGCATCCCCGGCACCTACAATCTGCCCCCGGGGGCGGAAAACGGAGGAGAGCCATGCCTGACGATTCCAAGAGCGCTGTCGACGCCATCGCCGAGGAATACCTGGAGCGCCTGGTCGAGCTGGATCCGATAACCGCGACCTACCTCGGTGTCCCGGGACATGACACCGAGCTGAACGACTTCTCCCCCGCCGGCGCCACAGCCTCCCAGGAGCTCTCGATCTCCACCTTGGCCAAGCTCCGTGCGCTTCGAGCCTCGACCGGCCGGGACCGGGTGGCCGCGACGGCCATGACCGAGCGCCTGGAGCTTGCCTCGGACCTCTTCCAAGCCGGAGAGTACAAGCGGCACCTGAACGTGATCGAGAGCCCGCTTCAGTACGTTCGCATGGCCTTCGACCTGATGCCGGCGGTGAGCGACGAGGACTTCGCCGCCATCGCGCAGCGCCTCTCGCTGGTGCCGAGAACTCTGGCGGGCTACCGGGTGTCGCTGCAGGAGGGACTCTCGGAGGGCGCACCGGCCCCGGCGCGCCAGGCCCTGGCCGGCGCGGCAGAGGCGCGCGCCTACGGCGCGCCCGGAGGCTACTTCGCGAATCTCGCCGCCTCGTACCGCGGGGGCGACGCCGCTCTGGCGGGACGGCTCGCGGACGCTGCCGCTTCCGCGGCCGCGGCCTACGGCGAGCTCGCCCAATGGCTCGAGAGCGACTACGCGCCGGCCAGCCGCAGCTCGGACTATGTGGGCGCGGAGCGCTGGCAACTGGCATGCCGGACGTACAACGGCATTGCGCTCGACGCGGCGGAGACCTACCAGTGGGGCTGGGAGGAGCTGGCCCGGATCGAGGCGGAGATGATCCGCGTCGCCAACGCGATCGCCCCTGGCGAGACCTTGGAAATGGTGATGTCCTCCCTGGACGAGAGGCCGGGCTACGTGATCGAAGGCGAGGCGAACTTCCTCGCCTGGAACCAGCGCCTGCTGGATGAGACCATGGAGGCTCTGGCGGGCAAGCACTTCGACGTGAGCGCGAACGTCCGCCGCCTCGAGGCGCGCCTCGCCCCTCCCGGTGGCGCCGCGGCCATGTATTACACCGCTCCCAGCGCGGACTTCTCCCGCCCCGGGCGCACCTGGTACCCGACCATGGGCCGCAAGGTGTTCCCCTTGTGGACCGAGGTCTCCACCGCCTATCACGAAGGCGTACCCGGGCATCACATGCAGATCGCCCAGATACTTGATCTCGGGGAGCGCATCAACGTCTTCCAGCGGATGCTTGGCGGCATATCCGGCCACACCGAGGGCTGGGCGCTTTATGCCGAGCGCCTCATGGACGAGCTGGGCTTCCTTGAGGATCCCGTGTACAAGATGGGCATGCTCGCCGCTCAGGCGTTCCGGGCGGCACGAGTGGTGGTGGACATCGGATTGCACCACCAGTACCGCATTCCGGCCGGGCACCGCTTCCTGCCCGCCGAGGTGTGGACGCCGGAACTTGCGGTGGAGCTGATCCACTGGATGAGCGGACGCGAGCGCGCATTCTCCGAGAGCGAGGTGGACCGCTACCTCGGCTGGCCCGCCCAGGCCATCAGTTACAAGGTGGGCGAGCGCGTGTGGCTCGAGACCCGGGAGGCTTCGCGCTCCGCCCGTGGCGCCTCTTTCTCGCTTAAAGAGTTCCACCACCGCGGCTTCGAGCTTGGCTACGTGGGCCTGGCTCAGCTGCGCGAGGAGCTCGGAAACTAGCCAAAAGCTGATTCCGCTACGGTTCGGGAACGAAACGCCCTTTGCGCAGGCTAAGCTGACGCCCATGTCGAACGCCATCGCGCACATCGCCATCTTCGGGGCCGTCGGCCTCAGCGCGCGCCTTGACGTCCCGACTGCGGTGCGACCCGTGATGATCGTGCCCCTCAGCGCGCTTTAGGTAAGCCGCGCCCCGCCGGGCAAGTCCGGCCCCACACGCCCTCTCGCGCCAGGGCATACGTGCGCCTCTTTTCTTTCCTTCACCTCCGGCCGATCCATTGGCCGACCTTCGAACGAGCATCATGAAAACCGCGAAATCCCTTCTATCAGACTCAAGCGCTCGGGCGTTCCTGGGTGCCCAGGCGCTCTCCTATTCGGCTTCTGCGGCCGTGCCGGTGGTCATCTCCTTCGCGATCTTGGACACCCATCGCTCGGCCCTGGTGGTGGGCAAGGTGCTTGCCGCCACCGACCTGCCCTTCGTTCTGCTACTGCTGGTCGGAGGAGCGATTGCGGACCGGTTCTCCCGCCGTGGGGTGGCCGTGGTCTCCGAGTTCGCTCGTGCTGCACTGCTGGCGGCCATGGCCGTACTGGTGATCTCTCCGCACTTCTCCGCCTTTGCCCTGGCCGCGCTGGGCGCGACCTGGGGAGTGGCGCGCGCCTTCTTCGCGCCGACCATCACCGGGATGACGCCGGAGATCTTCGCGGAGGATGCCCTGACCTCGGCGAACGGCTATCGAGAGGCGGCGCGCTCCTTCGGCAACACAGGAGGCCCTGCCCTTGGTGGCCTCGGCGTCGCCATCTTCAGCCCGGCCGCCGCCCTGGCCTTCTTCGCGCTCGTCTACCTTGTTTCGGCGATCTGGCTCCTGTCGATGGCGTACGCCCCGGTCGGCCGCGA
>JAKAEN010000005.1 GCA_021818355.1 Actinomycetes bacterium
CGGCGCGGCCGGCCTGGTAATACCCCCAGATCTCCATGGCCACCACCTGAACGATGGCAGCGACGGGAATGCCGATCAGAGCACCCAGAAAGCCCGCCAGGTCCGCACCGACGATCACGGAGACAAGGATCCATAGGGCCTTCAGCCGGACCGTGCGCGCCATGATGAGGGGGTTGAGCAGGTGGTTCTCGACCTGCTGGTAGGCGATGAAGACCACCGCCGTGATCAAGCCGTCCACCGGGGAGTGGAGAAGGGCGACGGCCACGGTCGGGACGCCGGCAAGCAGGCCGCCCACCAGCGGTAGCAGATCCACCAGTGCCACCCAAAGGCTGAGCAGCATCACGAACGGCACACCCAGCAGAGCCAGGGTTACACCGACGACGACTCCGGCGATCACGGAGGTGGCCAGGTTGCCCAGCACGAAGCCGGCCACAGCGCGCTGGGAGTGCTGCACCGTGCGCCGAATCGCCTCCGCGGTGGTCCGGGCGAAGAGCGAGCTGATCCCGTTCACGATCGACGGGCCCTCCAGGAGGATGAAGACCGCCAGCAGGGCGATCGTCACGAAGCCGCCGATTCCTGAAAGCACGGTCCTGGTCGCGGAGAGCACCGGGCCGGTGAAGTTGGTAAGTGCCGAGGTGATCTTCGCGCTCGATTGGTCGACCAGATTCTCAATATGAAGCGTCTTGATCAGGGAGCCGATCCTGCCGGTTCCACTCTGCGCTTGTGCCACAAGGGAGGGAAGCTCGTGGGCGAAGGTCACCCCCGCGTGATATAGGGGCTTGGTGAAGAGATAGAGAAGCAGCGACATGACCGAGACGCCAAGCAGCACAACGATCACCACGGCTGCTGACCTGGCTATGCGAAACCTTCCCAGCAGCCTCACCAGCGGATTCAGGACGATGGCGAGGATCGCCGAGATCAGGAAGTCGAGCAGGAAGGCGTGGAGGGAGAGGAGCAGCCAGATCAGCAGTCCCCCCGCGATGGCGGTGCCTTCGACGACCAGCACCCTCCGGAGGAAGACTCTCCTCGCCTCGGGGGTATCGGCCATGCGGTCTCCCTCGCACCCTTGGTGCACGGTTGAATGGTTATGCTAAGTTAGCGCAAGTCGGACGGTATCGACGCTTGCCTACCGTTGCAACAACTATAGGGCTATCCGGAGGTCTCTGATCGCGGACAACCAAGGCCAAGAAGCCGACTCCCAGGGGAATTTGCCACCTCGCAAGGAGGGCTTCCGCTTTCGGCTCCCGCTTCGCCGCTTTGCCATCCGTGGGGTGAAAGGCGCGGCCTTCATCCTGGTCCTGGAGTACCTGGTCCTTCCCCAGCTGGCAGGTGCGCGCAAGTCGCTGAGCGTGCTGGCGAGCGTAAACATCGCGTGGGTCGGCGCCGGCATCATCCTGGAGATCCTTGCCCTGGCCGCCTACGCCCGCCTCACCGAGGTGCTCCTGCCGGGCGGGAACGCCTCCCTCTGGAAGATCTTCCGCATCGACCTGGCCTCGCTAGCCTTCTCCCACGTGATACCGGCAGGCACCGCCGGGGGAACCGGGGTCTCGATGCGCCTCTTCACCAATGCGGGAGTGCGCGCCACCGACGCCGGATTTGCGATCGCTCTGCAGGGGATCGGCTCGGCGGTGGTTCTAAACATCATCCTCTGGCTGGCGCTCCTCATCTCCATACCCCTTCGCGGCTTCGACCCGCTCTACGCCGTCGCCGCAGGCCTCGGCGTCTTCGTCTTCGCGGTCTTCTTCGCGCTCCTGATCCTCTTCACCCGCGGCGAGGAGCGGGTGGCAAAGGTGCTGGACTCGGTCAGCGCGAAGCTGCGTTTCATTCCCCGCGACCGGGTGATGGACGTCCTGGGCAGGATCGCCCACCGCATCGCCGACCTGGAGAGCCACCCCGATCTGCTCAAGCAGGCCATCCTCTACGCCTCCGCCAACTGGCTGCTGGACGCCGCCTCGCTCTGGGTCTTCATGGCCGCCTTTGGCTACTACGTGAACCCGGACGCCCTCCTCGTCTCCTATGGTCTGGCCAACGTGCTGGCGGCCATACCCATCACCCCGGGCGGCCTGGGCGTGGTGGAAGGCGTGCTCACCTCCACATTGGTCGGCTTCGGATCGCCGAGGGCGGTCGCGATCCTCGGCGTGATCGCCTACCGGCTCATCAACTTCTGGCTTCCCATCCCCACCGGTGGCCTCTGCTACCTGAGCCTGGATCGTCGGCACGGCGGCAAGCGCGGACGGGAAATGCTCCGGCACCTTATCCCCGAGGAGGAGAGCGACGGCGACGGAGGCAAGGGGGGCGGTCAGCGCCTCGTAGGCCTGCGCCTGCGCATCGCCAACGCGCTCGGAATCCAGCGGCGCGTGGCGCTGGAGCTAAACCGGCCCGAAAGCCGGTGAGGCGGCCCTGCGGCGCCTCGGCCGCCTTCGAGACGCTTTAGGTTAATCCGAGGTGTCGGATTCGCTTGACAGCTTCGCGAGGGTAAGCCCCATCTCGCCCGCCTCCCACTCGGGGGTCGTGGTGGCGGCGCTCGACATGGGGTCCAACTCCTTCCACCTGGTGGCGGCGCGGGGCTTCGGCACCTCCCATTTCGAGGTGCTGCTCAAGGAAAAGGTCATGATGCGCCTCGGCGACGAGGTCGCCGCCACCCGCCGCATCTCGCCAGAGACCCGCGAGCGTATCCTTGAGGTGGTCGGCACCATGGCGACGCTCGCGCGGGGTGTGGGAGCCACCGAACTGGTGGCGCTGGCCACCGCGGCCTTCCGCGACGCTCGCAACGCCGGCCAGATCGTGGACGCCATCGAAGAGGTCCACGGAATCAAGGTCTCGGTCATCTCCGGCAGGCGCGAGGCCGAACTCATCTGGGGTGCCGTCTCACGGGCCGTGGACTTCGGGGGCCAGCTCGCCCTCTCGGCGGACCTCGGCGGTGGAAGCATGGAGGTCTCCGTCGGCAACCAGGACGCCTTGCTCGACACCGAGAGTCACCCGGTGGGCGTCGGCCGCCTCAAAGCGCGCTTCGCCAGCCAGAAGGACTCCTCGGGCGTTGACCTCAAGGCGCTGAGAACCTTTCTGGGCTCGGAGCTGAACGAGCGCCTCAAACGCCTCAGGCACGAGTTCAGCCCCGCGCTGATGGTTCTGTCGTCGGGCAGCTTCCTGAACATCGCCCGCATGGCGATGATCCGGGCCGAAGGTGCCGCATGGGCGGAGGCGTCTCTCAATCAGGTGAGTGTGCCGCTGGAAGCCCTGGCTGCGGTGAACACCGACCTGATGCGGCTCGACTCCCGGTCACGGGCCAAGCTCCCCGGCATCGACGACAGGCGCCTCGATCTCCTTCCTGGCGGAGCGGCGGTCCTCGACGTGCTGCTGACCCAAGTGCGCCCTTCTCAAGTACTGGTGAGCGAATGGGCGCTCCGTGAAGGCATCATCTTGCGCGAGCTGGCCCAGCGATCCCCGGTGGAGTTCAGCGGCGACGACCGGTCGGTGAAGGAGGCCTCCATCGTAGGGCTGGCGTCACGCTACGGCTGGAACGAGGGCCACGCCCGCCAGGTGGCCTCGCTCGCCCTCGCGGTCTTCGACCAGACCCGCCCGCTGCATCACATGGGCGCCGCCGAAAGGGAGATGCTCCACCTGGCCTCCCTGGTGCACGATATCGGCGAATACATCTCCGTGGAGGGCCACGACCGGCACGGCGCCTATCTCCTGGAGAACTCGCGCCTTCCGGGCTTCGACCCCGAGGAACGCAACCAGCTGGTCTCGATTGTCCGCTACCATCGCCGCGGCACCCCCAAGGCCGATTACGCGCCCTTCGCGGCGCTCTCCAAGGAGGCGGCGGCAAAGGCGACCAAGCTGGCCGCGATCCTGAGGCTGGCCGACGCGCTCGACCGCTCGCACACCCGCCTGGTGGACGGGATCGAGGTCCGGATACAGCGCACCCAGGTCCTGATCTTCGTGGATGCCCACGACAACGTCGAACTCGAGGAGTACGGCCTCAGGCGGAAGCGGCAGCTGTTCGAGGACGTCTTCGGTCGATCAGTCCACCTCATCCAGAACGGGCAGGAACTCTCCCGCCACGCCTGAAACTCGCCCGGCGCGCCGGGCACGGCGTCAGCGCCCGAGGCCGAGCGCCCGCTCCAGCTTGGAGCCCGCCGCCGAATACTTGGCCCCCGCCGCGATGAATGACTCCACGATCCGCGAGCGCAGCTGGGCGAAGCGCGACTCGGTCAGCTCAAACTCGATCTCGCGGAAGACCTCCCCAGCAGCCGGTCCCGCCATCACGTGCACAAGGTCGTCATCGATCTGAACCGCCTCCACCGTGTCCGCGACGATGCGGCGGCTGCTCCGCCTCGCATCCATCGCGGCGATGACGTGCAGCTCGTCTCGGGTCACCGTGACACCGAGACTCTCGAGGGCGGCACCAGGGAGCTCCGCGAAGTTCGAGCGCACCTCCAGCTCCTGGCGCTCGGTGGCCGTCACGCCTTCGGATATGATCAGGCGACCCTTGGTCTTTGTAGCCCATACGCCCTCTTGGCCGGGCGCGGGCTGCAGGGGGTCGTGCTGTCCGGGAAACTTCTCGGCCGCCACCCGATAACGGAAGCGAAGCGCGGTCTGGGCCTGGCGCAGCCGGCCGTCGGCGGTGTCGAAGTAAATGGTTACGGTGCGCACTTCGGGAATCAGCTGGATCTCGTCGATCCCGCCGCCTGGCGCGATCGCGGGCTCCTCGAAATCAAGAGGCACCTCGAGCTTGACCTCGTCTTCTACGGGCATGGTTCCTCCTTGGGCACCGACACTACAACGTCGCGCCGAACTCCTTGCGAGCGGACTCGGTCGCCATCTCCTGCAGGAGGGCCTGCACCGAAAGGCCCGTCACCGAGGGAATCCGCTCATAGTGGCCGGAGGACTCCATCCTCCAGGAGTTGACGTCGTCTTCCAAGTCCAGCCGGAGGATCTCCAGCACCCGCGCCTTATCCGACTCCGACTCGATGGGGAAGATCGCCTCGACTCGGCGATCCAGGTTGCGCTCCATTAGGTCGGCGGATCCCACCCAGATGCGCGGGGGGTTCTCCGACGTCGAACCTCCGAAACAGTAGACGCGCGAGTGCTCCAGGAAGCGCCCGACGATAGAGCGGACCCGGATCCGGTCCGACAGGCCCGGCACCTCCGGTCTCAGGCAGCAGATTCCCCTGGCGATGATGTCGATGGCCACGCCTGCCTGGGAGGCCGCGTAAAGCGCGTCGATAATGGCCGGGTCGGTCAGGTTGTTGACCTTGATGATGATGCGGCCGGCCTCGCCCAGGGCCGCCTGCTCCTCGATCAGCTCGATGATCCTGGCCCGCAGGAAGGAAGGAGCAAGGATCATCTTCGCGTAGTCCCCCGGCCGCGAGAAGCCGGTCAAAAGATTGAACACCTCGGTGAGGTCCCGCCCGATCTCCGGATCCGCCGTCAATAGCCCGATGTCCTCGTAGGAGCGCGCCGTGCGCGAGTTGTAGTTCCCAGTGCCCAGGTGGCTATAGAGGCGCGTGCCGTCATCTTCGGCCCTGATCACCAATGCCGCCTTGATGTGGGTCTTGAGGCCCATCAGGCCGTAGACCACATGCACTCCCGCCTCCTCCAGGCGTTTCGCCCAGGAGATGTTGGCCTGCTCGTCGAAGCGGGCTTTCAGCTCGACTAGCACCGCCACCTGCTTGCCGGTCTCAGCCGCGCGAATAAGGCTCGCCATCATGCGCGAATCCCCGGATGTGCGGTACAGAGTCTGCTTGATGGCCAGGACCGCCGGATCATCGGCAGCCGACTCGATGAACGCCTCAACGGTCGCGGAGAACGACTCGTAGGGGTGGTGCAGGAGGATGTCGTGATCTCTAAGCACTTCGAAGATGTCGACCCGCCGCGAGGAGGTGGTCTCCTGGAGTTCGGGCGGGGTCACGGGCGCGAAAGGCACCGCGGCAATCTCGGGAAGGTCCAGCCCGTACACGGCCCAGAGGCCGGATAGATCGAGCGGAAAGTCGACCTCGTAGAGGTCGTCCGGGTGGAGCCGCAGCTCCTCCAGCATCACGCCCTTGATCTCGTCGCTGGCGCCGCGGGAGATCTCGATTCGAACCGCCCGACCGAAGCGCCGTCTCCGAAGTTCCATCTCAACCAGCTCGAGCAGGTCGTCGGCCTCGTCCTCTTCAAGAGTCAAATCGGCGTTGCGCGTCACCCGAAAGGCGAGCAGCTCACCGAGCACCATCTCGGGGAAAAGCCGATCGAGATGGGCGGCTATGACACTCTCCAGCCGCACAAAACGCGTCTTTCCGGGCAGCTCCACAAAGCGGGGCAGCAACGGAGGCACCTTCACGCGCGCTATACGAGTCTCTCCCGTGGCCGGATCCTCGACCTTCACGACCAGATTGAGCGACAGATTTGAGATATATGGAAAGGGATGGGCGGGGTCCACCGCCAGCGGAGTCAGCACCGGATAGATCCTCTTCTCGAAGATCTCCGAAAGATGCCGCTGATCCTCGAGGCCGAGCTCCTCGAAGCTGAGTATTTCGACGCCGTGGCGCTTCAACTCCGGCAAGATCACCTCATTGTAGGCCCTGCCGACGCGATCCAATAGTGGAACCAGCAGCGCATGTATGGCACGCAGCTGGTCCTTGGTGCTCATGCCATCGGGCGAGTTCGAGCGCACGCTCGCGGCCAGGCGGTCCTTTAGTCCGGCAACTCTGACCTGGAAGAACTCGTCCAATCCGGAGGAGAAGATCGCCAGAAACTTGATGCGCTCCAAGAGTTCGATGCGTTCGTCCTCGGCCAACTCGACGACACGCTCGGCGAATCGGACCCATGAGATCTCGCGATTGACGAAGCGCGTCGGGCCGAGCATCTCGGCGACCTCGGTCAAAGGTTCCATGACTCCAAGATAGGGCTGGAACTGCAGATAATCACGGTCCCGGCAAAAACATTTCCGCTATCCCACCCGCGGGGGAACCAGTCCCGCGAGCACCCCAAACCCTGCTCCGAGGGGGTCCTGGGCTAATATCGGAGGCGGAGGTTGGGATGACGCTGACAGCTGCTGGGCAAGACGCCGGCCGAGCCAGGCGTCTCCCGCGATACACGCGCGAGAGACGGGCCGAAGCGGGGATGTTCATCCTTGCGGCAGCAATAACCATCTTCGCCTACGTGCTCGCCTCGGTCGGCAAGTACTCGACGATGCCCGCCAACCTGGTCCCGATCCTGGTGGCAATGATCGCCATGATGGGCGTGGTGCATGTGACCAACCTCTACCTGGCGCCTCATGCCGACCCGATCATCATGCCGCTGGTGGCACTCCTAAACGGACTTGGGTACGTGATGATCACCCGCCTCGACCACCCCGAAGCGCTGCTGCAGGGCATCTGGACGGCCGTCGGGGTGGGGGCATACATCGTCACTCTCCTAGTCGTCCGGCGAACAGAAATCCTGGATAAGTACAGGTACCTCTTCGCGCTGCTCGGGTTGGGCTTGCTGGTTCTCCCTCTCGCTCCCGGAATCGGCGAGAACATCAACGGCGCCCGCCTCTGGGTGCACTTCGGGCCGATGAGTTTCCAGCCGGTCGAACTGGCGAAGCTCGCCCTGGCCGTCTTCTTCGCCTCCTACTTCATTGAGAAGCAGGACCTCCTCTCCGGAGGTTTAGGGGCCTCCGGACGCAAGTTCACCTTGAACATCCGCGTCCTGGGGCCGCTCTTAGCTGCGTGGCTCGGGTCGCTCATGATCATGACCGCCGAGCGGGACGTCGGATTCTCCCTGATGCTCTTCCTGGTCTTCATCATCACCTTGTGGGTCGCGACTTCGCGGATCTCCTACCTGGTGGCTGGAAGTGCCCTTTTCGCGGTCGGTGCCGTAGTGGCCTCCAAGCTCTTCGGGCAAGTCAACGAGCGCATAGTCATCTGGCTTGATCCCTGGAAGTACGCCGAGACGATCGGTTACCAGATCGTCCAGGCCCAGTACGCGCTAGGGGCGGGCGGCCTTTCGGGAACGGGCCTGGGGCGCGGCCATCCGACACTGATACCGGTGGTCAGCTCGGACTTCATTTTTGCCGCCATCGGCGAGGAGATGGGACTTCTGGGAACCACTGCCATCGTCATTGCATTCGTGCTGCTGGTAGGGGCAGGGATCCGCGCCGCCCAGCGCAGCTCCAGCCCGTTCGCTTCGCTGCTTGCCGCCAGCTTCACGCTGATCATCGGGCTACAGTCGTTCTTCATCATGGCCGGCATCGTGCGGCTTCTGCCGCTGACCGGCGTGACGTTGCCGTTCGTGGCCTACGGAGGGTCGTCGCTCGTATCCAATTACATACTTGTAGCCGTGCTCATGAGGATCTCAAACGAGAGCAGCGAGCCCGACCTGCGCTTCTGAGAACAGGGTGGCCACGCGAGACAACGCAGTCACGCGTGTGACGCGGCCCAATTAACGCGCAAGCGCCGGCCCGGGGCCGGCGCTGCTCCGATTCCGGCTTATGCGCCGCGGGCGATTACAGGTTGGCCAGCACCGACTCGGCGGAGCTGACGCTCAGGCCGCCGCCCGGCTCGACGGCGACGGAGGTGACCACGCCGTCCTCGATGATCATCGCGTAGCGCTGATTGCGCAGGCCCATGCCGAAGCCCGACCCGTCGAGCTCCAGCCCCGCGGCTCTGGCAAAGTCGCCGTTGCCATCGGCCAGCAGAGCGACCTCGTCCTGGATGTTCTGAGACGCCGCCCAGGCCTGCATCACGAAGGCGTCGTTGACGGACACGCAGGCGATCTTGTCCACGCCCTTGGCCCTGATCTCCTCGGCTCGGATCACAAAGCCAGGCAGGTGGTAATCGGAGCAGGTGGGAGTGAACGCCCCGGGAACTCCGAACAGCACCACCTTGCCGCTTCCCAGGTACTCGCCCGTGCTGACCTGGCTGGTCGACCCGTTCTCTACGGCGACGACCTTTACGTCAGGTATGCGGCTTCCAACAGTGACTGCCATCTCTCCCCTATTCCCTTCGATCTGGGATCGCCTAATGCGTCCCGATTTTCCAGCACGGTTGACGGGTGGATTATTCCGGCTCCCGGGGCAATCGCGGAATCGGCGGTCAGGCGCCCAGGGACAGGAGGCGCTCCTTCAGCCCGGTCAGGCGGTCCTGAACGAGCACGTTCTTCACCGCCATGGCCACCGCGCGGTTCTCGCCGATCAGCACCACCAGGCGCTTGGCCCGGGTGACCGCCGTGTAGAGGAGCCGGCGCTCGAGCATGGCATAGTGCTGCATTGCGAGGGGGATTACCACCGCCGGATACTCAGAACCCTGTGACTTGTGGATCGATATGGCGTAGGCCAACGACAGCTCGTCCAAATCCGCAGCCTCGTAAGCGACCACCCTGGAGTCGAAGTCGACACTCAGCTCGCCGGCCTCTAGGTCCACCTCGACCACTATCCCCATGTCGCCGTTGAAGACCTCGCGCTGGTAGTTGTTTACCAGCTGGATCACCTTGTCCCCTGGGGCAAAGCTGGTTCCATACCTGCTCAAGCTGGGTTTGGCGGACCCGTTTAGGCGCTCCCGAAGCAGGTCGTTGAGGGCTCGGGCACCCAGTCCGCCCCGGTTCATAGGAGTGAGAACCTGCACCTCGGCGATCGGGTCGAACCCGAAACGCGCAGGGATGCGCTCGGCAACCATGCGCACCAGCCGTTGCTGAATCTCCTCCGGCGTGGTCGCCGAGACCAGATAGAAGTCGCTGTCCTGGGCGCGCGGATGCATCCTTGGCATCGAGCCGGCGTTGATGAGGTGCGCGTTGGTCACGATCAACGACTCCCGGGCCTGGCGGAAGACTTCGGTCAGCCTCACGGTCGGCACCGCGCCCGAATCGATCAGATCGGCAAGCACCCTTCCCGGTCCGACCGAGGGGAGCTGGTCCACGTCGCCCACCAGGATCACCGCCGCTTTGTCGGGTACCGCCGCGAGAAGACGATTGGCGAGGGTCACGTCGATCATGGACGCCTCGTCCGCCACCAGCAGGTCGCACGGCAAAGGGTTCTCGCGGTTGTGCTTGAAGTCGAAGGCAGCCGGATCGAACTCCAGCAGCCGGTGAATAGTCTTGGCGGTCCTGCCTGTGGCCTCCTGCATCCTGCGCGCCGCCCGGCCGGTCGGCGCGCAAAGGGCGATGCGTATGCGGCGCTGCTCCAGCACCGCCAGGATCGAATTCACCAGCGTCGTCTTCCCCACCCCCGGTCCTCCGGTTATCACCAGGACCTTGGAGCAGAGGGCTTCGGCCAGAGCGGCGGACTGGCTGGCTGAGAGCTCGGTCCGACGCTCGGAGAGCAGCCAGGCAAGAGCCGCCTGGGCATCCACCTCGCGCCAAGGCGGACGGCCGGAGGCCATCAGGCGCGCGATGGAGGCGGCGACCCCCGCCTCGGCACGGTATAGGGAGGCCAGATAGAGGCACTCTTCGCCGCGAAGCTCCGCCGGCACCACGGCGCCGTCGGCGATTTCGGCCTCGATGGCTGCAGCCACCAGCTCCTCGGGGATTTCGAGCATGGCCGAGGCCTCTCGAAGCAGTTGTGACCTCGGGCTCGCACAGCTTCCGCTGTCGGCCAGCTTGGCCAGCACCCACGAGATCCCCGCCCGCGCCCTGATCTCGGAGAAGGGGTCGATGCCGAGCCTCGCCGCCAGCTCGTCCGCGGTCTTGAAGCCGATGCCCGAGATGTCCCTGGCCAGGCGGTAGGGGTTCTCCGAAATAAGCGCAATGGCCTCGGCCCCGTAGGTTCGATAGATGCGAACCGCCCGCGATGTGCCGATCCCGTGCGAGTGGAGGAAGAGCATGATCTCGCGGACCTTCTTCTGCTCCTCCCAGCCCGCAACGATCCGCTCGACGCGCTTGGGGCCGATGCCACGCAGAGTCAGCAGCCGATCGGGCGCGCTCTCGATCACGTCGAATATCTCCGCCCCAAAGGTCTCGACGAGCACCTTTGCGAAGTGGGGCCCGATGCCGCGCACCATTCCCGAAGCCAGGTACCGCTCGATGCCGGCCTCGGTGGTCGGAGGGACCGAGACGATTCTCTCCGCCCGGAACTGTCTGCCGTAGTTGGCGTCGACGCGCCAGTTGCCAACCGCTTCGACCTCCTCGCCCGCCGAGATCTGGGCGGTGACGCCCACCACGGTCACCGGCTCGCGCTCGCCGCGCACCTTGACTCTGATGACGCTGAAGCCGGAATCCTGGCTGTGAAAGACGACGCGCTCGACTTGCCCGGCCAGCCTCTCGGGCCCATCGGCGCCTCTCCTGGCGGTACCTGCGGTCATCGGGCGCTATCCCCCGCTCTCCGGCAGGGCCCGGCGGGTCATGCCAGGTCGAGCTCCGATGGCGCGAACGGCTCTCCGTGGCCCGGGACTATGAGGGACGGGCCGATGGCCAGGACCCGAGCCCGCGAGTCCTCGAGCACCTCCTGGTCGAAGGCGTAGGGATCCAGGCGCGGCCCGCCCTTTGACCACCAGGCGTGCGTGCACACCACCATGCCGGCCTCGGTCAACACCACCACGCTTATGTCCTCGCGCGTGTGGCCCGGCGTGGCGATCGCGTAAACGTTGGGGGAGATGCGGAAGCGGTCCAGATCGTGGTCGGTCCAAACGTCGTCCTTGTAGCTGGCCATGAAATCATGGACCGTCGCATTCGTGAAAGCGCCGACGTTCATGGTGTGATCCAGATGGAGGTGGGTGACCACCACGTCGGTAACCTGCTCCGGCGTGACCCCGTGCGCAGCGAGGCGTTCACGGAGATCCTCCCTGGAGTGGACCATTCCGGGGTCGATCACCACCACCGCCTCGCCGTCGAGGACCAAGGAGACACTGGAGGTTACACCCGGCTCAACCGAGCCGGACAAGAGCACTTCAAATCGCGCAGGCATGCCTGGAGGTTAGCAGCCGCCCGCTGCCCACGCAGCGCGCGTGACCTCTAGGCTCGCACTTGATGCTGGTACTTCTTGCCAGAGCCATATCCGGCATAATCCTGCCTGAGGGGTTCCGCGCCGTCGTCTTCGATGCCCAACGGCAAGAGCTCGACGAAGAGACAAAGGATGCGGAGTTCTACGTCCCCGCCTACATGGGGAACAGCCGGATCTTCGAGGTCGTCTCGGAGATGCCGAAGCTCAAATACGTGCAGCTGCTGACGGCGGGAATCGACAAGACCGTGGGTTACATTCCCCCCGGCGTGACCCTCATGAACGCCAGAGGCGTCCATGACTCCTCCACCGCCGAGCTGGCCTTGGCGCTGGCCCTGGCCAGCCTTCGTAACCTCACCGGCTACATACGCGCCGGCTCCCAGGCCTGGTCCGCGCGCTCCGGCAGGCCCAGCCTCTACGCCAAGGAGGTTGCGATCATCGGTGCCGGATCGATCGGCCGGGAGATCGCCAGGATCTTCGGGGCCCTGGGGGCGCGGTGCACACTTGTTTCGCGCACGGGCAGCGGCGGATCCATGAGGCTGGACCAGTCCGGAGCCCTGTTGGCGGATGCGGACGTGGTGGTGCTGGTGGTCCCCCTGACCGAAGCGACGCGCCAACTTGCCGATGCGGCATTCCTGGCCAACCTGAAGGACGGAGCGCTATTCGTGAACGTGGCCCGAGGCGAGGTTGCCGACACCCAAGCGCTGCTGGCGGAGGTGTCCTCCGGCAGGATCGCGGCCGCGCTCGACGTCACCGACCCCGAGCCGCTCCCGTCTGATCACCCTCTTTGGAACGAGCCGAACTGTCTCATCAGCCCTCACGTGGGCGGAGCCACGGATGCATTCATACCCAAGGCTCGCGAACTCGTGGAGAAGAACCTGGCAAGGATCGCCGCCGGCGAACGCCCGCTGAACGTCATCGAGGGTGACTACTGATCCCTTGGTTGCCGGCTTTGACTACGCCGGACCGAAGAGCGCTTCGTCGACCATGATCGGCGGCGGAGGGCTGGAGGCCAGGGCGATCAAGATGGCGTCCGATGGCCTGGCGGGCACGATCCGTTGCTGGGCGGTCTTGTCGAAGAGAGTGAGCTCGGCGAAGTAGAGATCTCCCTGCCTGCCGGTGATCACCACCATGGCGACACTGAGGGCAAACTGGTTGAGCACGTCGACCAGCACATCGGCCATGAACGGGCGCCGGCGCGGTATTCCCCTCAAGAGCGTGGCGATCATGGAGGCCTGATCCAGCGAGACGGGAATGGCAAAGGTGCGATGAGGCTCGTCGACCTCGGCTATCACCACTCGGCCATGCGTCTCCGGCAGGGCGACACCGACATCGGCGACTCGCGAACGGCGCGTCGAGGAGAGCCGGACCACCTGCTCCGCCGTCGAGGCGGCAAGGCCCGGCGTTTCCTCGGGAGCCTCCTGCCCGTCCTCTCCGGACGGGGGCGCCAGATCCTCCGCTTGGGGCTCCAACGGCGGCGCTACGGCCTCGCCGTCCAGCTCTTCGCTACTGGCTGACAAATTCCCTCCGGTCCTCGGGCAGGTAGCGGGCGTTGCGCAT
Organism: Actinomycetes bacterium; assembly: GCA_021818355.1. GTDB lineage: Bacteria > Actinomycetota > Acidimicrobiia > Acidimicrobiales > Acidimicrobiaceae > Acidithrix. Next base: position 13,457 of record JAKAEN010000005.1, read on the forward strand.
ACCTACTCCCAAGGCTATCCCGATGGCGGTGAAGAAGGAAAGTGCGGCCGATCCGCCGTAACTCATGAAGGGAAGCGGGATCCCCGTGATCGGCATGATTCCCATGGTCATGGCGGCGTTCTGGAAGATGGAGAAGGCCAGGAATGCAAGCACTCCGATGGCGAGCAGCCGCCCGAACTGGTCGCGGGCGATCACTGCCACCCGCCACACCCGCCAGCAGATGTATCCGAAGACGAGGAGCAGGATGCCTCCACCCACGAATCCCAGCTGTTCGCCGACCGCGGTGAAGATGAAGTCGGTCTGCTGCTCGGGCACGTAGGCCAGATTGGTCTGGGTCCCGTGGAAAAGCCCCTTGCCGAAGACGCCACCCGCGCCGATGGCGATCTTGGACTGGGCCAGGTTGTATCCAGAGCTGGAAAGGGCGCTCTTGGGATTCATGAACGAGGTAAGCCTCTGAAGCTGGTAGCTCTTGAGGATCCCCAGGTGGATGACCATGTAGATCCCAAAGACTCCCAAGACGAAGAGGATGGCCAGATGAAGCAGGCGTATCCTCGCCACCACCAGCTGGGAAATCAGGACGATGCCGAGGATGATGGCCGTGCCGATATCGGGCTGCTTGACCACGAGCAACATCGGCGCTCCTGCCAGGGCGAGCACTCCGACCAGCTTCCGCGGCGACAGCTCGCCGCTCTCGCGCGAGAGGTAGACCGACACGGCGACGATCATCGCCACCGCGGCGAACTCGGAGGGCTGCAGCTGCAGCGGACCGAGCTGGAACCAGCGCTGGGCGCCGAGGGCGGACTTGCCCACCGGGGTGAGCACCCCCAGCAGGCCCATCACCACGCCGCCGTAGACGACGTATCCGAGGACGCGGATATGGCGATAGTCGATCATGACCGTCACGATCATGGCGGCAAAGCCGAGCACGACCCAGATCGCCTGGCGCTCGAGGTAGTAGTGAGGGTTGAGGCCGGCCGAGATCAGCTTGCCGCGGGTGGCGGTATAGACCATCACCACACCCAGCAAAGCCACGGCCATGGTGGCGATAACCAGGGTGTAGTCGAAGTGAAGCAGGCTCTCCTTGAGAACCCGCTTGCGATCGTTTACAAGCGAAAAGGTCGTCATTGCCGCCGAATCTCCACCAGCGCCGGCGAAGGAGGTGCCCTTGGGATGCCGACGATCCAGTTTATCGGCATGCGCTCCGTCCCCGAGAGGCGAGGCGCGCACGCTGGGCGCACGCCGCTGCGGCGATGCTGCCAGCGTCAAGGCCACTTGCTGGAAAAGTGCAGGGCCGGGACACTACTGTGGTAATTGAGCGAACTCTCCCCGAAGGGAACATGCAAAGATGAGCGTCTTCAAGCGGCTCTCCCAGGTCTTCCAGCAAAAGACCAACGCGGCGCTGAACAAGGTCGAGGATCCGACCCAGGCCCTTGATCTCTCCTACCAGAAGATGATGGAGAACCTTCAGCAGGTCCGCCGATCGATTGCGGATGTACTGACCTCCCAGAAGCGCCTCGAGGCGCAGAAGGCGCAGCTTCAGTCTCAATACGACAAGCTCCAGGGACAGGCGCGCCAAGCGCTGCAGCAGGGTCAGGAGGACCTTGCCCGCACAGCGCTCGAGCGTGCCCAGGGGGTAAAGGGGCAGATCGATGCGCTCGCGCCCCAGATCGACCAGCTTCGTACCCAGGAGGAGTCCCTCGAGGACACCGGGCGGAAGCTTCAGGCCAAGCTGGAGGTCTTCCGCACCCAGCGCGAGACGATGAAGGCCCAGTACACGGCGGCGAAGGCCTCGACCGAGGCGGTCGAGAACCTCTCCGGGCTCAGTGAGCACATGACCGACGTCAACATGATGATGGACCGGGCCCAGGACAAGATCACCCAGCTGCAGGCGCGTGCCGCCGCGGTGGGCGAACTGTCCGATTCAGGGGTTCTGGATTCGCTCACCATGGGTGGAACATCCGACGACATAGAGACCCAGCTGAGGGCGGGCCAGACACAGCCGTCGGTGGATTACGAGCTCGAGGCCATGAAGGCTGAACTCAATGCCGGCAAGGCGCCGCAGGCCGCCGCCGAGATCGCCGCCGCGCCGGCGCCTGCCGAAGCCCCGGTGGCCGCTCCGGCCGCCGCCGCACCGGCCGGCGACACCATGGTCATCCGCATAGCCGGCGAAGGCCTTTACCGGGTGCCCACTTCCATCAAGCCGGCGCTCGACGCGCTGGACTCGGCGATGGACACCGCCATAGAGCACAACGAGGCAAAGAGCTTCTCGACCTGCACGGCGCAACTGGCGAACCTCATCGCCACCTCGGGCACCAAGCTGGACGAGAACGAGATCGTCAAGTCCGACCTGGTGGTTCCGAGCCAGGACATGACGATCGACGAAGCCAAGCAGCTCCTGGCCGCCGACTAGGCCTCGGCGTCAGCGGCGCTTGGCCTGTGCCAACGCCATGATGGAGATCAGCTCATAGCCCAGGTGGGCCGCGGCAATGCAGGTTACTTCCGCATGGTCGTAGGCCGGGGCAACCTCGACGATGTCTGCGCCCACCAGGTTGGCTCCCAACAGGCCCCGCAGCGTTTGCAGAAGTTCACGCGACGAGAGGCCGCCGGCCTCAGGCGTACCCGTCCCCGGGGCGAAGGCCGGGTCGAGAACGTCGATGTCGATGGAGACATACAAGGGCGCATCCCCAACCCGCTCCGAGATGCGTGCGGCAACCTCCTTGGCGCCGAGTTCGGAGAACTGGTCGGAGGAGATCACCTTGAAGCCAAAGCCGCGGTCCTCGACGAGGTCCTGGGAGGAATAGAGCGGTCCGCGGGTCCCCACGTGCATGCAGCGGTCCTCGGCAAGGAGGCCTTCCTCGAAAGCGCGGCGGAACGGGGTCCCGTGCGTGAAGGGGGCTCCGAAATAGGTGTCCCAGGTGTCGAGGTGGGCATCGAAGTGAACCAACGCTATCGGCCCGTGCTGGGCGGCGGCGGCCCTGAGCAGCGCCAGCGCGATGGTGTGGTCGCCTCCGAGGGTCAGTACGCGCGACCCCGCGCTGACGTAGGCCGAGGCGGCCTCCTCCATCGCGGCGAGAGCCTCCTCGATGTTGAACGGGTTGACCCCGACATCGCCCGCATCGGCCACCTGGACCATTCCGAAGGGCTCGAGGTCCAAGGCAGGGTTGTAGGGGCGTAGCAGCTTGGAGCCCGCCCGGATCGCCGCGGGACCGAAACGGGCGCCGGGCCGATAAGAGACGCCGCTGTCGAAAGGTATCCCCATCACCACGACCTCGGCCGAGCCGACCTCGGTCAAGGCAGGCAGGCGGGCAAAGGTCGCCGAGGTTGCGAAGCGCGGCAGCTTCAGCGCGTCGGGGGGGCCGACGATTCCGCCTGCCGCCTTCTCCGTGCCCTGCTCGGATTCCATCGCGCTCCCCTTCCTAATACGCCGTCCGGCAGCGTACTACGCAACGGTAGCAGTCCGGACAGCCACGGATTACGCAGCTCCCGACCTGCAATTTCTCAAAATTTCCCTTTTTTGCACCTGATCCATGGGATGGCTGTTACCATCAGTGCAACCCTTGTTTAGTATAGGGAAACATTAACACCAAGCCGGAGGGGAAGATGAACGAAACGGCTCCTTCGGCGCCCAGGGGGATCGAAGTGCGCTCGATCGACTGGGTGCCGAACAAGGAAAGACACGGCAAGATCTGGCACCAGGGGCCGCTCTGGTTCCTTGGCAACTTCCAGTACTTCACCATCCCGATCGGGTTCATCGGACCATCCCTGGGCCTCTCCATCGGATGGACCATCCTGGCCGCGGTCCTGGGGATCACCGCGGGAACCATCTTCATGGCCTTCCACGGTTCACAGGGGCCCCGTCTCGGCCTCCCGCAGATGATCCAGTCCCGGGCGCAGTTCGGGTACCGAGGAGTCATCGTGGCGCTCTTCGCGGCGCTCTTCACCTACCTGGCCTTCAACATCACCGACCAGGTCCTGCTCTCCCAGGGCTTGGCAGGCGCCTACCACTGGAACGCGAGCCTGATCGCCATAGGATCCGCGGTGCTGGCCGCGATACTGGCCATCTTCGGCCACGACTGGGTCCACAGGGTCTTCCGCATCCTGCTCTACATCTCACTCCCGCTGGTCACCATCGTGACCATCGGCATCCTCACCGGGCACGCCGGCGGCGGCCACCCCAAGGGCCACTACGGGTTCAGCATGGTGGCCTTCATGGCCGAGTTCTCGGCGACCGCGGCCTACAACATCACCTACGCGCCCTACGTCTCGGACTATTCGCGCTACCTGCCCGAGGAGACGAACAGCCGTTCCATCATCGCCTCGGTCTTCCTGGGCGCCTCGCTCGCCGCCGTGTGGCTGATCTCCATCGGAGCGTGGCTGGCGGTCAGCCTGGGGGCCAGCGACGGACTGGTCGGGCTCAAGACCGCGGGCAACAACGTCTTCGGCGGCCTCGGCTCCGTCACCGCCCTCTTCTCGGCGGCGGCACTGGCCGCGACCATGGGCATGAACGCCTACGGCGGTTCGCTCACGCTGCTCACCGCGATCGACGCCTTCAAGAAGCTGAAGCCGACCCGCACGGTGCGGGTGGTGTCGATCCTCGGCCTCACCGTGCTCTGGTACGTGGTCGGTCTGTCCATCACCACCAGCGCCGTGAACACGGTCTTCACCGCACTGACTCTCATGCTCTACCTGCTCATCCCATGGACCGCGACCAACCTGATGGACTTCTTCTTCGTGCGACGTGGCCACTACGCCATCACGCACCTCTTCGATCCGGAGGGCATCTACGCCAAGTGGAACTGGCGCGGACTGGTCGCCTATGCGGTGGGTTTCGCCTTCGAGATCCCGTTCATGGTCCTTCCCCAGCTGGGCAGCTTCAGCTACACTGGCCCTGTCGCAAAGGCGCTTTCGGGCACGGACATCTCCTGGCTGGTCGGTTTGGCAGCAACTGCAATCACCTACTACATCGTCACGCGCAGCCTGGACACCAGTCATGAGGCGGCGGCGGTCGCAGAGAGCCAGAGGCTCCTGGAGGCAACCTTCGGATGAATGGCGGCCCGTCCCGCTCCTTCCCGATAGGGACCCGACTTCGGCATGCCCGCGAAGCCAGTCAGCTCAGCCTGACCGAGGTGGCGGAGCGAAGCGGGCTCTCCAAGGGTTTCATATCCCGGGTGGAGCGGGACGAGACCAGCCCTTCGGTGGTCAGCCTGATCGCACTATGTGACGCGATCGGGCTGACCATGGAGATGCTCTTCAAGGAGCCTCGCATCACCCTCATCCGCGCCTCCGACCGCCCCCAGGCGGTCATGCCCGGAGAGGCGGTCAGCGACACCCTGCTCACCGCAGCCCACGAGGAGCGGATCACGGTCATCGAGACGATCGCAGCGCCCGGGGGCTCAGGAGGCGAGGAGCTCTACTCCATCGCCAGCGACTGCGAAGTCTGCTACGTGCTCGAGGGGCAGGTCGAATTCCGCGTCGCGGGCAGGTCGATCCTGCTCGGGCCGGGCGATGCGGTCACCTTCGACGCCCAGGCGCCCCACACGTGGCGCAACACCTCCCAGGGATCGGAAGCCAGGCTTGTGTGGATCATCGCCCCGGCATTGGCCGATCCGCTCAGCTACGCCCAGGTGCCTTCCAACGGCGCCGCGGGCGAAGCCGGCCGATGAGGGAATCCCTGGTGCCCTAAGCACCCTTGGCCAAAAGGAGAGCCATGAAAGTCGGCGCGGTCCAGCTCGTACAGGTCCCGGGAGACTACGAGTCCAACATGGCCCGGGCTCTTGCCGGGGCCGAATCCTTGATGCGGGAGGGATGCCGGCTGGTGGTGCTCCCGGAGATGTTCGCAACCGGATATCTCTTTGCCTCCCCGGAGGAGGCGGCTCCCTTCGCACAACCGGCGATGGGCGAGACGTTTCACAGCATCCATGCCCTCTGCCTTCGCTACGGCGCAGTGGCCGTCTACGGGTACATGGAGCACGATCCGGCCACCGACACCCTGCACAACGCGGCGGCAGCGGTCGGACCCGAGGGGCTGTTGGCCCGTTACCGCAAGGTGCACCCTTTCGTGGCAGACACCACCTGGGCGGTGGACGGCAACGAGCTCGGCCCTTACTTCGAGATCGACGGCCTGGTCGCCACGGTCGCGATCTGCGCGGACATCGAGTTCCCCGAAACCGCGGCGCGCCGGCGCCACTACGACATCCTCTGCCTCCCTACAGCCTGGGTCGAGGAGAAGGCGCCCTCCTTCGTCTGGCTTGGGCGGGCGCGCGAGGCGGGCTGCTACCTGGTGGCGGCTGATCTGGCGGGCGTGGAGGCGGGCGCGAACTTCTCCGGCGGAAGCTGCGTCATCTCTCCCGAAGGAAAGGTCCTGGCTTCGCTGGACGCAGGGGACGGGGTGGTTTCGGCCGAGATTTCCCCCGCCCCTGAGCGCAGAGGCACCAGGATTCCCGCCGGGCTTCAGCTTTCACTACAGGCATTCGAGCCGGCCGAGCTGGCCGTGCGCGCGCCGGTGGCCATCCCACGGCAGCAAGACCTCCACTTCGACCTGGCCGCCCTGCGCCTGGAGGATTACTCGTGCTCCCCTGAGGGCATTGCGCGGGTCGAGTCACTGCTCGCAGCGAATCTCAGCGGCCCCTCGGCTTCTGGCACCCTCCTGGTGGCGCTCCCCCTCGCGGACCGGACCGGCCGGTTGGCCGAAGGGCTTCTCGTCGGGGCCGCCAAGAGCTTCGCGGAGCAGCTGGGATATGACGAGGTCCTGCTCGGCCAAGTTCTGCGAGGCCGCCAAGGACCGGAGCGCCTGATCGCGAGTTCCGCATGGTCCGAGACCCGAAGCCGGGGCAGCGCCACCACCTCGACAGGGCTCCGCCTCGAACTGCTCACCGGCGAAGAGCTCGACGATTGGATTCCTTGCCGGCGCGCGGCGCTTTCGGGGGCTTCGGTGGCGCTGGTGAGCGCGGACACCGCCAGCGCGCGCAGCCCCGAACCGAGAGCGCCAAGCGCAATATCCTTGCCACCATTCGGCGATCGGCCGCAGATGGACACCGTGAACCGCTCCCGCCTGAGAGCGGGCGAGAACAACATCGCCATCGCCATCTCGGTCTCCGGGGCGCCGATGCCCCTCGAGGAGGCCGGAGTGTACGGCCCCGACATGCTGGCCTACCCCTTCTATGAGACGGTCGCTCCGGGGACGGATTGGGCGGCGCGGCTGGCCTTCGGTCCGCAGAGCGCTCCGCAGGCCACCGAGGCCCTGGCGCGCCGGCCATACCTGCGCCAGCGCAAGCCATGGCTCTACACCGGCTGACAACCGGGCGCGCAGCGGAGGCGGCCGACGCCTTTACGACGCCCTCCGGCCAAGGAGCCGACTAGGCGCCCTGACGAGATGAAGGGCCCGAACTCGATGCTCGGGCCCAGTTGGTTCAACCCTGATACTTGCGCAACTCGCGACGGGCTATGGTCATGCGGTGCACCTCATCCGGGCCGTCGGCCAGGCGCAGGGTGCGCTGCCCGGCGTACATGCGGGCCAGCGGCGTGTCCTGGGAGACACCCGCCCCGCCAAAGACCTGGATGGCGCGATCGATGACCCTGAGCGCGACGTTAGGCGCCACGACCTTGATCTCTGAGATCTCCGTCCTGGCCCCCTTGTTGCCGACCGTGTCCATCAGCCATGCCGCGTTGAAAGTCAGGAGGCGCGCCTGATCGATCTCGATGCGGGAGTCGGCGATCCAGCTCTGGACCACCCCCTGCTCCGCCAAGGTGCGGCCGAAGGCCACGCGCTGGTTGGCACGCTCGCACATCAGCTTCAGCGCACGTTCGGCCGCCCCTATGGAGCGCATGCAGTGGTGGATGCGCCCGGGCCCAAGGCGGGCCTGGGCGATGGCGAAGCCGCCACCCTCCTCCCCAAGCAGGTTGGAGGCGGGGACGCGGACGTTGTCGTAGAGGATCTCCCCGTGACCCTCGCGATCCTCGTAACCGAAGACCGTCAAATCGCGGACCCTGGTCACCCCGGGAGTGTCCAGCGGGACAAGGATCATCGACTGCTGGCGGTATGTGGGCGCGTCGGGATCGGTCTTGCCCATTACGATCGCGACCTTGCAGCGCTCGGAGGAGGCGCCCGAGGACCACCACTTGCGTCCGTTGATGACGTAGCTGTCACCGTCCCGCGTGATCGAGCAGCGGATGTTGGTGGCGTCGGAGGAGGCCACCTCCGGCTCCGTCATCGAGAAGCAGGAGCGTATTTCACCCTCCAGAAGCGGCTTCAGCCACTGGGCCTTCTGCTCGTCGGTACCAAACATGGTGAGAATCTCCATGTTGCCGGTGTCTGGCGCGGCGCAGTTGAGCGCCTCCGGAGCCAGGTGGCTCATGCCCGTGATCTCGGCCAGCGGCGCATAGTCGAGGTTGGAGAGCCCGTCGGTCCACTCCGTCTTGTGCGGGAGGAAGAGGTTCCACAGTCCTGCGGCGCGGGCCTTGGCCTTCAGCTCCTCCACGATCGGCGGGTGGAAGTGGGGATCCCCCGCGGCACGCATCTGCTCCTCGTAAACCGCCTCGGCCGGATAGACCGACTCCTCCATGAACGCGAGCAGCCGCTCGCGTAGGTCCTTCGCCTTCGGGCTCAGTTCAAAATCCATGACACCACTCGTCCAGTCCGAAACCATCACTGACGAACCGCATCCTATACCCGCCTGACCAGGTGCCCAAGGCCGAACCAGGATTGGCGGCGATGCTGCCAAAGACAAAAAAGAGCCCTCCTCCGCGCGTTCGCGCGGAGGAGGGCCTTCAAGGATCGTCTATGCGGCCTTGACCGCGGCCACCAGCTTGAGCAGCGAGTCCTTGGCGTCGCCGAAGAGCATGATGGTCTTGGGATCGTACATGAGCGGGTTGTCGACTCCGGCGAAGCCCGGACGCATGGAACGCTTCATGAAGACGATGGTCTTGGACTGGTCCGCATTCAGGATGGGCATGCCGTAGATCGGGCTGGACGCCTCGTTCCGCGCCGAGGGATTGACCACGTCGTTCGCGCCGACCACCAGGGTGACGTCGGTGTTACGAAAGTCGTCGTTGATCTCGTCCATCTCCTTAAGCTGCTCATAAGGCACATCGGCCTCGGCGAGCAGGACGTTCATGTGGCCGGGCATGCGGCCCGCGACCGGGTGGATCGCGTAGGAGACTTCGACGCCCTTGGCCTCGAGGGCCCTCGCCAGATCGCGGGCGGCATGCTGAGCCTGAGCGACCGCAAGCCCGTATCCGGGCACGATGATGACCCGGTTGGAGTAGGCCAGCATGACGCCGATGTCGTCCGGGGTCCCGGAGCGTACCGTCTTGTCGGTGGCTCCGGCCGCTCCCCCACCACTCTCGGTCGGCTTGCCGACCGCGGCGAAGAGCACGTTGCCGAGCGAGCGGCCCATGGCGTCGGACATCATCTTGGTCAGGAATGTACCGGACGCTCCCACCAGGGTGCCACCCACGATAAGGACGGTATTGCCCAGCACGAACCCGCTCGCCGCGACAGCGAGGCCGGTGAATGCGTTGAGGAGCGAGATGACCACGGGCATGTCCGCTCCACCGATGGGCAGCACGAACGCCACGCCGAGGATGAGCGCCAGCACGAGCAGTATGCCGAGCAGCGCGGTGCCGGTTCCCACGGCAACCAGGTAGACGGCGATTCCGAGGATGCCGACCAGGATGATGGCGTTCACCACTTGCTGGCCCTTGTAGGTGATCGGGACGCCGGTCAGTATCTCCTGGAGCTTGGCGAAGGCAATCACCGAGCCAGCGAAGGAGACCGCGCCGATGGCGACCGAGAGCACCGTGGTGAGAGCGGTGACCACCGCTCCCCGGCCCGCGACGCCCAGGCGCAGGTACTCACTGATGGCGACCGTCGCCGCAGCGCCGCCGCCCACACCGTTGAATGCCGCCACCATCTGGGGCATGGCGGTCATCTTCACCTTACGAGCACTGAGCGCGCCCACGATAGCGCCGATTGCCACGCCGATGACGATCAGGATGATCTGGGTCGCATGGGGATGGATTTGGGTCAGGCTGACGAGGATGGCCACCGCCATGCCGACTGCAGCGATCCCGTTTCCGCGGCGAGCGCTCTTGGGGGAGCTCAGTCCCTTCAGGCCGAGGATGAAGGTCACCGCCGCGATCAGGTAGATGATCGCGAGAATGTTGGGCGAGATGAAGGAAGTGGAGGCGAGAATGTTCACTTGTTCGCCTCGGTCTGCTTGCGCGTCCTGAACATCTCGAGCATCCGATCGGTCACTACGAAGCCGCCCACCACGTTGATGGTGGCCATGATGACCGCGATGAAGCCAAGCACCTCCGCCAAGGGGGTGCGTGCTTCGGCCATGACCGCTATCGCTCCGACCAGGATGATGCCATGGATGGCATTGCTCCCGGACATGAGCGGCGTGTGCAGGATGGTCGGCACCTTCGAGATCACTTCAATCCCGACGAAGGCGCTCAGGACGAATACCGTCAAGTAGTCGATGATCGCGCTATTCACTGATGAACTCCTCCGATTGCAGAACTTTTCGATCTCCGGCACGCCGGGCTGGGGGCGGACTGTCTCAACTGCGCGGCTTCCACAGCACCTCCCCGTCCTTGGTTACGCAGGTGGCCCGGATGATCTCGTCCTCGAAATCGAGCTTCAGCTCGCCCTCGGAAACCATCAGCTCCAAAAGGTTGAAGAGGTTCCGCGCGTAGGTCTGGCTGGCATGGGTCGCCATGCGCGAAGCCAGGTTGGTGAAGCCCACGATGGTCACGCCGTTGTGGACGATCTCCTTGCCGGGCTCGGTCAGCTCGCAGTTGCCGCCGGTTTCGGCGGCAAGGTCCACGATGACCGACCCGGGCTTCATGGACTCCGCCATGGCCGTGGTGATCAGCGTCGGCGCTTTGCCAAGCGGGATCGAGGCGGTGGTGACCACCAGGTCCGAGGCGGCGATGTGGGTGGTGAGCATCTCACGCTGGCGCGCCAGGTACTCCTCGGTCTGGGCGGCAGCGTAGCCACCCTGGCCCTCGGCGGCCTCAAGTTCCAACTGGACGAACTTTGCGCCGAGGGACTCGATCTCGTCCTTGACCGCCGGTCTGACGTCGAAGGCCTCGACCACCGCGCCAAGCCGCTTGGCGGTGGCGATTGACTGCAGTCCGGCCACGCCGGCACCCAGCACGAACACCTTGGCCGGAACCAAGGTGCCGGCAGCGGTCATCTGCATTGGCATCACCCTGGCCAGCAAGTCGGCACCCAGCAGCACCGCCTTGTAGCCCGCCAAAGAGGCCTGAGAGCTGAGCGCGTCCATGGACTGCGCGCGGCTGATGCGGGGTAGGAGCTCGAGCGCGATTCCCACGGCGCGCCTGGAAGCCAACTTCTCCGGGAGCCGCGGATTCCTGCCCAGCTGCATGAAGGAGAGCAGAGTTACTCCCTCGGGCAGCTTGCCGATCTCGTCGTCACCGGGTGGGGAGACCTTGAGGACGACGTTGGCGCCCTGGTAAAGCTCCGACTCGTCAGCGGCAATCTTGGCCCCGGACTCACGATAAGCGGCATCACCGAGGTATGCGGAATCCCCGGCCCCGGCCTCGATCCAGACGTCCAGCCCCTTGGCCACCATCTTGGCCACCGAGTCCGGCGTCGCGGCCACCCTCGCTTCGCCCTCTTGTCGCTCTCGTGGAATGGCTACTTTCAACGAGCCTCACCTCATTCACTCTGGGTTGACAAAGAATCTACCGAATCCGCAGGCAGCGGCGTCTGCTTATCGATTGCAATGCGCATCGGGCGATACCGGGAGCCAGGGGACGCGAGAGCCGGCGCGTGGTCCCCGAGGATCTCAAGGGTGCCCTGCCGACAGATTCCCCCTGGCTGGAGGTAACATCGGTCCGCGGCTTCACAAGCTGTGAATCTAACACCGGCGATTTGGAATTCCAAAAGAGGGCACGCTTGACATTCGAGCGCGCCCCAGTTGCGTTTCGCGCTTGCGAGCCATGACCCCGCTTCTCCGAATGCGGGCGCGCAGCGGTGCTACCATTTCGCCAAACTCCGCCCGCCGGGCCGATCGCGGCCCCCACCCCTAGCAGAGAGACTCTGCGGCACCGTCGCACTTGGCTCGCTGGTCTCGGCTCGGCCACCCTTGCGCTCACTGCCTTCGCCGGCGCGCCCGCCGGCGGCCAGGGCCGTCGGGCCCCGGCAGCGCCGTCGGTGACAAAGGTCTGCGGCCCGGTCAACGCCGGTTTCGCGCGCTGCTTCTTCCAGGTCCTCCTGAATCCGAGCACATGGCACGGGCAGCAAGGGCGCACGCCTTCACCCCCAGCTGGCGGCTCCGCCACACCGAACGGCGGCTACCCCTCCGACCTGCAGGCCCCGTACAACCGTGCCGCCGCAGGCTCCGCCGGCGGCCCCGGAATCACGGTGGCGATCATCGACGCCTACTCCGACCCCTATCTGGCCTCGGACCCGTCCACCTACCGCAGCTTATTCAAGCTCCCCGCCCGCGGGACCCACAACGCCTTCCTTGCGATCGTCAACCAGAGCGGCGGCACCAGGCTCCCGCGCCAACAGTGGCTGGGGCACCGAGGAGTTCCTTGACGTGGACACGGTCGCGGCAATCTGCCCGAACTGCAGGATCCTGGTGGTGGAGTGGTCGTCGAACTCGATGTCCAAGCTGGCGGCTGCCATCGCCCATGCGGGAAGCCACGCCCAGGTCGCCTCCGACAGCTGCGGCGGTTCTGAATTCATTACCGAGACCAACTGCGACAAGTACTATCCTCGCACCGGCGTGACTAACGCCGCCTCCTCCGGAGACAACGGCTACGGGGTGTATATCCGACCGCCTCTCCGGATGTCGTCGCGGCCGACGGAACGACACCCACCAAGAGCTCTGTCCGTGGCCACCAAGAAATAGGCTCATATGAGCTGGGCTATAGGCTGCGCCGTTACCCGCAGGACGTCGCTTTCGG
>JAKAEN010000196.1 GCA_021818355.1 Actinomycetes bacterium
CGCGCGGCCTCCCACTTCCAGGCAGCGGCGCTGAAGCGGGCCTTCGTGGTGCTCATCTTCGCACTGGCCGTCTACATGGGCGCCGACGCCATCGTTCGCATGATGCACTGATCAGGGCGGCTCCCCGATGGCGGCGGCCAGCGCCGCCGCCAGCTCGGGGGCGCCGATCCCCTTTACCAGCACCGACTTGTTGCGCCCTTTGGCACCCGACCAAACCTGGACCTGGGAGGCGGGCACTCCCGCCAGGCCGGCTATCAGGCGCTCCAACTCCCGGTTTGCCCGGTTCTCCTGAGCCGGGGAGTGCAGCCAGATCTCGACCCTTCGCTCACGGAGTCCGGCCAGCCTCGCCTGCGGCTTGCGGGTGGAGACCCGCACCTCGACCACCGCGCCCTCCGGCACCGCCCTGATTGCCTCTGAGACTTCACTCACCGCCCGCACCTTGGGCCGTGCGCAGCTGGATGTTGGGGGCGAAACGGTAACAGACCATGAGCAGCAGGAGAGACCAGGCGGCGTCGATGGCCAGCCCCACCGCAACGCCGTGCGCCGATCCCGCCGCCAGTGCCGCGGCGATCATCCCCCCGGCGATGCCGGTCCCCAGCGCGATGCCGAGCGTGTCGGCGAGGGAGTTGGAGGCCGAGGACTCCTCCAGTCGGTCGCGCGGGGCGACGTCGAGCAAGGAGACCGACAGGACCACGTAGGCGACCCCCATTCCCAGCGCGGCGATGCTCCATGCCCCCACCGCGAGCCAGCCCGAGGCGTGGGGCAGCCCGAGCGCCACGCCGTTGGCCGCCGCCCCCACCGCGGTGACCGCAATTCCCAGCCGGAAGAGCTTGGAGCGCCGTTCCGGGGTCGAGACGCGGGAGTGCCAGTAGGAGCCCATGGTCCAGGTAAAAGTGCCGATGGTGAGGGTGATGCCCGCCAACGCCAGGGAGAAGCCGCGATCGCGGAAGAGTGCCAGTGGCATATAGCCGTCGATCCCGAAGAAGGCCATCGAGGAGAGCATGCGCAGCGGGACGACCGAGGCCACCCCGGGGGCGAATGAAAAGCTGCGCGGCGGAAGCAGGTGCCACAGTGACCAGGCTCCCAGAGCCCCCGCCGGCAGCGCCAAGGCCAGCAGCGCGTAGTGAGGGATCGCCGAAAGTGTCCAGAGGGCGAGGAAGATGCTTCCGGCCAGCAGCATCGACAGCCCCGAACGCCGGCGCAGGCGATGGTGGTCAAAGGCCACCGGAGGGCGCGCGCCTTTGGTGGCCAGCGCCCGGTCGGTGACCAGCGATGCGGCGACTGCCAGGGGGATCACCATCGCGAAGACCCAGGGCCAGCCGAAGCGGTTGGCGACGATACCCGCCAGCCCCGGTGCCACCAGGGAGGGCGCCACCCAGGCCATGGAGAAGAGGAAGAAGAGGTGAGGACGGTCCTCGGTGGGGTAGTGGTCGTTGATGACCACGTAGGCCACCGCCCCGAAGGATCCTCCCCCGAGGCCCTGGGCCACGCGCGCAAGGACGAGGAGCCAGAGGTTGGGGCTGAGGGCCGAGAGCAGCAGGCCCGCCTGGAAGAGCAGACCCCCGATGCGAAGTGCCGAGCGTGGGCCGCGCGCCTTGGCGTACTCCGAGAGGGTGACGACTCCGACGATCTCTGCCAGCAGATAGCTGGTGAGGACCAGGCTGAGGCCGCTGGTGGTGTGGAAGGACCGCCCTATCGCGCCGAGCGCGGTGGTGGCCGCCAGGTTTTCGAAGGCCGCGGAGGTCACCAGTGCCACGAGGCCCACCGTGAGCGCCCAGTTCTGCCTCCTCGGCAACGGTCCCCCCTTGAGGTGTACGCCGCGATCCCAAGCGCATGGGGCCGCTGCTCCACGATAAACGATTGTTGATCGCTTTTTACGGAGTTCCGCCAGGTGCCCAACGACCTCTTGCGCCGAGACGGAAGTAGTATCGCCCCATGGCCCTGGCGAGGTTCATCAGATCCTGCGAGGAGATTTCCCCGCGCCTGCTCACCCTAGACCCCGATATCGTCGCTCCCCTCTGCACCGACTGGACGCGGCGGGTGACCGGCCATGCGCTTGGCCTGGCCCGCCCCTCCAACGAAGCCGAGCTGGCCGCCGTGGTGGAAGCCGCCGTGGAGGCGGAGATACATCTGCAGCTGCAAGGCGGGAACACCTCGCTCGTGGCCGGGGCGACCCCGTGGGGCGACTCCGTCCTTCTGTCGAGCGCCCGCCTGCGGGAAGTGGGCGATCCCGACTTGACCTCGCTTTCCATAACCGCTGAAGCGGGCGCCACGGCCGCGGAGGTGAACGCGGCACTGGCTCCGCACCGCCTCAAGCTCGGGGTCGACCTGGCCTCCCGGGAGAGCGCCACCATCGGCGGGATGGTGGCCACCAATGCGGGCGGGATCCACGTGGTCCGCTACGGCCCGATGCGCTCCCAACTCCTGGGGCTGCGCCTGGTCACTCCGGCCCAGGGCGCGATCGGCCGCTTGAGCCCGCTCTACAAGGACAACACCGGCCCTGACCTGGCCGCCATTGCCGCCGGATCGGAGGGGACGCTGGGAGCGGTGGCCGCGGCCGCCCTCAAGGCGGTGCCGATCCTGGAGGAGAGCGTGGTCGCGCTCCTCTCCTTCGGCTCCTTCTCGGCGGCGGCCGAGGGCGCCAGGCGCATCCGGCGCAGCCCCGCGGTCTCGGCGCTGGAGTTCATGACCCACGCCGGCATGGACCTGGTCTCGCGCCACCTGGGCCGGGAGCTTCCGCTGGCCGGCGCGGTCTATCTCCTGGCCGAATTCGAATCCGCCTTCCCCCTCCTCGATCACGTCGTGGAGGTGGTGGAGGATTCGGTCCCCTCCACCAGTGCGCTGGCCTTCGACGCGCGGGGACGGGCGGAGCTGTGGCGGTGGCGGGAGGCCCACACCGAGGCCATCGCCACCGCCGGCATTGCGCACAAGATGGACGTTGCCCTGCCCATAGCCTCCCTGGAGGAGTTCGTCTCCTGGGTGGAGGGGCCCTTCGCGGCGGAGAACCCCGAGCTCGACGTCTACCTCTTCGGCCATCTCGGAGACGGGAACGTGCACGTCAACCTGGTGGGTGCGGAGCCGGACGACCTCTCGCCGGACGAGGCGGTCCTGGCCAAGGCGGCCTCCATGGGTGGGAGCATCTCCGCCGAGCATGGAATCGGCCGCCTCAAGGCGCCCCTCGTGCACCTGGTCCGCACCCAGGCCGAGATCGATGCCATCGCCGCCTTGAAGGCCGCCTTCGACCCCGACGGAATACTGAATCCCGGGGTTCTGTTGCCAACGCCGAAAGGCCGCCACGCAACCGAGAACCTGGCACCGGGTAGGCTGGCTTAACCGGTTCCGGCGTCGATTCGCCCCTTGGTGGCCGAGTCCGGCCTCCCTTGAAGGTTCCCATGTCTGATGAGCTTGTAGTCAAAGGCGCGCGTGAGCACAACCTGAAGGACGTGAGCCTCGCCATACCCCGCAACCGGCTGGTGGTCTTCACCGGCCTCTCCGGATCCGGGAAGTCCTCGCTCGCCTTCGACACCATCTTTGCCGAGGGCCAGAGGCGCTACCTGGAGTCCCTCTCCTCCTATGCCAGGCAATTCCTGGGCCAGCTGGACAAACCCGACGTGGACCAGATCGACGGGCTTTCCCCGGCGATCTCCATCGACCAGAAGTCCGCTCCCCGCAACCCGCGCTCGACGGTTGGCACCGTCACCGAAGTGCACGACTATCTGCGCCTGCTCTTCGCCCGCGTCGGCGTCCAGCACTGCCACAACTGTGGGGCGGTGGTGGAGCGCCAGACGCCCCAGCAGATCGTCGACCGGCTGATGGAGCTTCCCGAAGGGACGCGCTACTACTTGATGGCCCCGGTGGTCGAAGGACGCAAGGGGGAGTACTCGGGACTCCTGCGCGACCTGGCGCGCAAGGGGTTCGCCCGAGCGCGCGTCGACGGGGAGATGATCGAGCTGGAGCAAGGCGGCACCGAACTGGCCCGCTACGAGATGCACCAGATCGACGTGGTCGTCGACCGGCTGGTGCGCCGCGACGGCATGGCCAAGCGCCTGACGGACTCGGTGGAGACCGCGCTGGAGCTGGGTGGACGCAAGGTGAAGGTGCTCATCCTGGCATCAGAGGGAGAGCCTGAGCGCGAGACCGTCTTCTCCGAGCTCCTGGCCTGCAACAACTGCGGCATCAGCTTCGACGAGCTCGCGCCCAGGAACTTCTCGTTCAACTCGCCCTATGGCGCCTGCCCCGCCTGCACCGGCCTCGGCACCAGCCTCGAGGTCGACGAGGCCCTGGTGGTGCCGGACCACACGCTCTCGCTTTACCAGGGGGCGATCGCGCCCTGGGCCCAGATGCGCTCCGACTTCTACCTCTCCGCCCTGGAAGGCCTGGCGCACAAGCTGGGCTTCGACATGAAGACCCCGTGGTCGCAGCTGCCGGAGAAGGTCCGCAAGGAGATCCTGCACGGAGGGGGAGGGCACCGCCTTCCCGTCCGCCTGGGCGCCCGTTTCCGGCGTGACGACGTCAACATCAAGTGGGAGGGGGTGATCCCCTGGCTGAGGCGCCGTTACGAGACCTCCTCCTCCGAAGGGCAGCGCGAAATGATCCGCGCATACATGACCGACGTCGCCTGCGAGAGCTGCAAGGGCAGGCGCCTGAGGCCGGAGTCCCTGGCCGTGCTGGTGGAGGGGCTCTCCATCGCCGACCTCTCGGCCATGTCCATAACGCGCTGCGCCACCGCCGTGGGCGGCTTCGCCTTCGACCAGCGCAGCTCGATCATCACCGGCCCGATCCTGCGCGAGGTCGGTGCCCGGCTTCGCTTTCTGCTCGACGTAGGCCTGGAGTACCTGACTCTGGACCGGGCCGCCAACACCCTCTCCGGAGGAGAGGCCCAGCGCATCCGCCTCGCCTCCCAGATAGGAAGTGGTCTCACCGGCGTGCTCTACGTTCTGGACGAGCCTTCCATCGGATTGCACCAGCGTGACAACCATCGCCTGATCGAGACGCTGATGCGCCTCAGGGACCTCGACAACTCGGTCATCGTTGTCGAGCACGACGAGGACACCATCAGGGCGGCGGACCACGTCGTCGACATCGGCCCCGGCGCGGGCGAGCGGGGCGGCCGCGTGGTGGCGGCGGGATCCGTGGACGACATCATGGCCGAGCCCGAGTCGATCACCGGCGACTACCTGGCCGGCAGGCGACTGGTCGAGACTCCCAAGCGCAGGCGTGAGCCGAGCGGGCACTGGGTCTCGGTGAAGGGCGCATCCGCCAACAACCTGAAGGGCATCGACGTCGACATCCCGCTCGGGTGCTTCGTGGCCGTCACCGGCGTCTCGGGCTCGGGCAAGTCGAGCCTGGTCAACGACATCCTTCGCAACGCCCTGATGCTCAAGATCTATCGCTCCAAGGTGGTGCCCGGCCGTCACCGCGAGATTCTGGGCATCGAGCACCTCGACAAGGTGGTCGACATCGACCAGTCCCCGATCGGCCGCACGCCCCGCTCCA
>JAKAEN010000197.1 GCA_021818355.1 Actinomycetes bacterium
ACCTGAGAGGGCGGCCTCGAGAATCGAGACCTTCCCTATCGCGTACATGGCGGGGACCAGGAACGGAGAGAGGCCGGGAACCAGGGCCAGACCCTTCAGCAGGGGGTCAGGAAAGCTTCCGCCCAGGCCGAAGAGCGCGACGATATAACCGGCGAGCATTGGGAGCGTAACCGGGAAGCTGGCCGCCTGGGCGTCCTCGGTCCGCGAGACCGTAGACCCGACGGCGGCGAAGAGTGTGCAATAGAACGCGTAGCCCAGGATGAACCACAAAGGCGCCAGCCAGAGCACCCCACCCGAGAGGTTCGCTGCGGGGCTGGAGCCGATGGCGTACAGTCCCGCGGTCATCGCGGCCACCAGCGCGGCGGCGTGGATAACCGCTACCGCCCCAATGCCGGCGATCTTTCCCACCAGCAGCTCACGAGGAGTGACGGTCGAAAGCAGAACCTCGACCACGCGGCTCGACTTCTCCTCGATGACCCCGAGCATCACCCAGGCGCCGTACTGACTCAGCAGTATGTACATCAGCACCGCGGCAATTGCGGCCGCCTTGGTGTTCGCCGAAGACGCCTTGCCCGTGGGGGTGAGCCCGGCCACCGGAGGCGCGTTCGGGTGGGTGATGAGCTGAAGCTGGCTCGAAGTGAGACCCGCGGCCTGCAAGGCGAGTGCCGAGGCGAGCTCCTGGGCTGCGCGCTGGGCGAAGAGGGTGGCCTGATCCTGGGCCGCGATCCGCTTCACGAAGAAGCCCTGGCTCTGGTCGTAGGCGGCGATCGCCGCTCCGGAGGTGACGGCCGCCTTGGCGGCGGCAAGAGTCTGATAGGTTCGGAAATCGATGCGCATCCCCAGCGCCTGCGCCGCGGAGGAGAGGGTCGTACGCTCCAACGCGGTGACCGGGCTGGTCATAGCCACCGTCTTCACGGTGTTCCGTGACGCTAGTACGTGGGGCAGCACCACGTAGGCGAGCGCGGCCAGCATTGTGATCGCGGTCGCGATCCGGAAGCCGCGCGAGGCGGTGCGCTGGCGTAGTTCTCGCACGGCGATCAGGGCGATCCGGTCCATCATGCGCCTCCTTGCTGGCCGTCCGCTGCGCCGACCGCCTGCCTGAACACCTCGACCAGTGAGCGGCGCACGTGATCGAAACGCATGACGGTTCCGGCCTTCATTGCCGCCTCGAGTACCTGGCGAGCGGCGCCCTCGTCCTGCACTTCGATCCTTTGCCCACCGCCGTCGCTGCCGACACGCGAGATACCGTTCACGCCTTCCAGGTAGTTGCCGGCCGGGTCCTCCCTGACGTTCACGACGAGGAGCCTCTCGCTCTCGGTCAGCGAGTCCACCCTGCCGGAGAGGACGATGCGTCCTTGGTTGGCTATGGCGACACTCCGACAGAAGTCCTCGACCAGCTCCAGCTGGTGGGACGAAAAGAGCACGGTCGCCCCTTGCAGTGCGTAGTCCTCGAGCATCCCCTTCACTATGTCGATCGACAAGGGGTCCAGGCTCGAAAAGGGCTCGTCCAGGACCAGCACCTCCGGCTGATGGATGAGTGCCGCGGCGACCTGGGCGCGCTGGCTGTTGCCGAGGGAGAGCGACTCGATCTTCGCGCTCGGCCCTCCGCTGATCTCCAGCTTCTCCACCAGCGCCAGCGCCCTCCTCTTCGCCTCCGCCGCGGGGACCTCGTGCAGCCTGGCCAGGTACACCAGGTGGTCGAGAACGGTCATCTTGGGGTAGAGCCCTCGCTCCTCCGGCATGTAGCCGAAGCGCTGGCGCTCGGCGGGTCCGATGGCCTTCTGCTGGTAGAGGACCTCCCCGGAGTCCAATTCGACCAGGCCGAAGATGGAGCGCATTGCCGTCGTCTTCCCGGCGCCGTTGGGGCCGAGGAAGCCGAAGACCTCTCCGGCGGGCACCGAGAAGCTCATATGGTCCAAAGCCCTCTTGCCGGGGTAGGTCTTGACCAGCTGGCGGAACTCGAGCACGGGATGCCTGCTACTCCTCGAGTGAGGAAAGCTCCGCCTCGACTTCGGCGATCTCAGACTCCAGGCGATCAAGTATCGCGTCCTGGGAGGCGGGCCCTGCGGCCTTTGGATTCGTCTCGGCCCTTTGCTCGGGTCCCTGCTCCGGCGGCATCAGGTCACCCTCCGGAAACCGGCGGCAGTATGGCGATCTCAGTGTCGGCGCCAACCTGGTCGGACCCCGAGCAGGGCTCTCCGTCCAGCCAGATTCGGCAATGAGGCAGGAGGGTCTTGAACGCTTCGCCGGCTTCGGCGGCAACCGCGGAGACGGCTTCGTCGACGGTCGAGGCCTCCACGCGCACTTCGCCGCGTCCCGCCATCTCCCTCAGCTGTGCGAAGAGCTTGACCACCGCCATCGAGTCCAAACTAGCCACGCCGGGCCGACTCGGCCCACACCTTTCAGCCCTGCGGATTGTCGGGGGTCCGGTTGGGAGTGGTCGCAAAGCGCACAGTCGCGTTCTTCCACCGCCTCGCGCCGGACCACGGAGCGGGAACCGCGTCGACCCGGTAGCAGAGCCGGTAGAGCACCTGCTCGTAGTTGATCCGCCAGCCCTGGAAGTGCCGGTAGGCCTCGGCGCCGTCGCGTTCGATGGGGAATCCGGCATCCCGGATTCTCGCCACCGCCTGGTCGAATTCGGAGCGGCTCACCGAGATCGGCTCGGTCGGTAGCGGGTCGGGGTCGAAGGGTATGCGCAGCGATTGGGCGATGTCGCGCAAGGCCTGGAAACCCGCCTGGACGCAGAGGCGGGCCTGCATCGGCGCCTGCTCGGGAGCAAGCGCGAGATGCATGGACGCGGCATCCAGCACCGCCAGCAACGAGATGATCCAGGAGTTGGAGGTTCCGGGCGAGCGGTATCGAAGCAGTATCGGATAGCTGGTGTGGGTCTCGGCGACCTCGGCGGCCCATCGCTCCCAGCTGTGATAGACGTCAGCCAGGTCGGCAACGTAGTTTCCCATGGCGGCGCGCCGGAGTATCTCCGGGCCCCAGGCGGGCTGTCCGGCCTCGGCCTTGAGCAGGGTCACCTCGGTCTCGCGCTGATTGTAGGCCGAGTAAAGAGTGGGAAGATAGGCAATCTGCAACGCGACGACGATCATTCCCGTGAAGGCGGTGACGACGTCGACCGCGGTCGCGTAGGCACCCGGGCTGTGGACGATTCCCAGGGTCACCAGCGAAGAGCCGGCCTCCTCGATCGCGGCCGGAAGGCCTGATGCGACGGGGTAGAGCAGGAGCGCGGCCCCGGCCATGAAGGAAAGTGCCCACGCCCCGAGGATGACGAACAGCACCGCGGCGGGCTGGGCGGCGAGCACGGAGTTGCGACGTTCGTAACTCGTCACCCGCACGGTCGCAAGGTTGAATACCGCGCCCACCAGCTGATCGGTCACCTTGGACATGCGGGTGATGGTGCCGCCGGGAACCACGAGCGAGCGAAGCACGCTGGAGACGGTCAACCCGAAGAGCGCAATGCCCAGAATCGCGGCGGCGATCTTCACCTGCGGTTCCCCTCGTTTCGGCTGCTAAAGACGCTAACAGGCGTGGCGGCACGGAGGACCCGACCGGGCGCAGTATCTGGGCAAACACCGTGGCCTGGTGAGAACGGCGCTCGTCGATAGCGTTGTTTGGGACGAGCCGCCCGGTCCCATTAGCCTGGTTTGGGCACTTTTACAGGAGGTTCGTTGCGCAACAAAGTGGAAGCAGGCGACGCGATCGGCATCAGGCGCGGCCAGGCGCTGGTCTTTGCCGCCACGGCGGGGTTTACCGTGGCAAGCACGTATTACTTCCAGCCACTGTTCCCGGTGGTTGGCGCCTCCTTGCACATTCCAGCCTCGAGCGCCTCTTGGATTTCCACGGTTCTGCAGCTGGGATACGCTCTCGGCCTCTTCCTGGTGGTACCGCTCGGCGACTACTTCGACCGGAGGCGGCTGGTGCCGCTCCTGATGGTCCTCTCAGCAGTGAGCCTGGTGGGAATATCGGTTTCGGGTTCGCTGGGCGAGCTCCTTGCCTGGTGTGGCGTCGTCGGGGTCACCTCCGCGGTTGCCCAGGTCGTGGTGGGTATGGTGGCAACCATCGCCACCCCATCGCAGCGAGGAGCCGCCATCGGGAACGTTATGACCGGCCTTCTGCTCGGCATCCTGCTGGCGCGGACGGTGTCGGGCCTTGTGGCCCAATACTCCAACTGGCGGCTTGTCTTCGTCGGCTCGGCGGTCGCCGTCGCCTTGCTTGCCTGGTTCTCCGCCTCCGCCATCCCGCAGATTCCCAAAGGCCATAAGGGCACTTACCGCCAGCTCCTCGCCTCTCTGGGTCGGACTTTCATGGAGGAGCAGGTGGTCCGCAGGGCCGCCCTTATCGGCGCGCTCAACTTCGCCTGCTTCTCCATCTTCTGGAACACCTCCTCACTCCACCTGTCCGCTCCGCCGCTCGGGCTCGACGCGGCCAGCATCGGATTGTTCGGCCTGGTGGGAGTGGCGGGGGCACTCGCCGCGCGCCTCGCCGGAGGACTTGCCGATCGGGGCCGGCAGTGGGTGACCTCACTGGTCATGAACGGGCTCATTGCCCTCTCGTTCGTCATACTCCTGGCCTGGCCCGACAACTTGTGGACGGTCATCGCCGCAGTCGTCGTGCTCGACTTCGGCGTCCAGGGTTCGCACATCTCCAACCAGTCCATGATCTTCTCGATCCGGCCCGAGTCACGCAGCCGCATCACCGGCATCTACATGACGGCTTACTTTCTCGGCGGCTCCATCGGCTCCTTCTTCTCGACCCTCGCCTACCGCGATGCCGGTTATCGGGCGGTCTTGGTGGGAGCGATAGTCTTCGCCGTTCTGGCGGTCGGCGTACGGATGGTGAGGATGCGCTCCGCGCGATAGGCCGGGCACCGGGTCGGAGGCGGTGGTACCGTGGGGCCACCAAGGCCCTCGGCCGGATCGGAGCGGGTATGCGCAACCATGCTGGGTGGGGCGAGCGCGAACATGCGCTGGGAGCGGGCGAGCGCGACTCCTTGGCTTCGCTGCTTGAGATGGCCCTTGGCGCGCACGGCGCTTATCAGGAGGCGGTGCCTCTCTCGGGGGTGCGCATGCCGCCTTCCAGACTGGGCCAGCTGCCGCCTCCTCTCGCCGCCATCACCCTCGCCGACACTGCCTCCAGGGCCTTGCACAGTTATGGCCGTTCCTTTCCCGAACTGGTGCGGGCGCGTGCGGGGGATTTTCCCGACGCCGTCGACGGCGTACTCTTCCCCGAAAGCGAGGCCGACGTGATCGAGGTCCTCGACTTCGCCCGGCGCTCGGGCGCTGTCGTGGTGCCTTATGGGGGTGGATCAAGCGTGGTCGGTGGCATCGGCCCCGTGCCGAGGAGCGAATACCCGCTGGTGCTTGCGCTCGACACGGCCCGGCTTGCCGGGGTGGCGGACGTCGATCTCCACAACCAGACCGCGCGACTTGGTGCCGGGCTCCTGGGGCCGGCGCTGGAGGACGCGCTGCGTCCTCACAGA
>JAKAEN010000198.1 GCA_021818355.1 Actinomycetes bacterium
TTGTCCGAGACCACCCGGACCGACGCCCACTCGCAGCCCGCCGCTGATGCCACCTGGGCGACGGCGGCGGTCTCCATGTCCACACAAAGGGCGCCAGGAAAGTGCGAGAGAATCTCGCGCTTGCGGATCTCTGAGGAGATGAGAGCGTCGCCGGTTGCCACCGCGCCCCGGAGGAAACGTGGGACGGCTCCCCCGCTGCGCCTCAGGGCGACATCGGCTGCCACCTTGGCCGCGGCCTCAGCCGCCGCCTCCACGAGCCTGGGAGAAGCCGGGAACTCGGCCGAACGGGAGCCCGGCAGTCGCCCGCGGCCGGGAACGAGAGGGGTCAGGTCGAAGTCGTGCTGCAGAGCGCCGGTGGCCACCACCATGTCCCCCGCGGAGAGCTCCTCGCTCAATGCTCCGGCCAGCCCGGAGACGAGCAGAGCGGCGGGCCGATGGCGAAGGACCAGCTCACTGGCGGCGATGGCCGCGTTCACTTTTCCGATGCCCGAGTGGGCGAGCACCACCGGCGTGCCGTTTATGCGGGCCTGATAGGTCGGACAGAACCCGTCCCGTGAGGGCGGGCGGTCGAAGTAGCGGTCGCGGAGGATGGCGACCTCCTGCTCCATGGCGACGACGATTCCGATGGTGGGAGGATCCAGCGCGCTCACGCTTAGAGAAGCTATTCCGGTTGCGCTCCTCGGCGGCCGGAGGGCATTCCGGTGCGGCGCGGGCAAATCTAGACTGCTTGGCATCATGCGAGTTCTTTCAGGCATCCAGCCCACCGGCCACGTCCACCTCGGCAACTACCTGGGAGCGGTTCGCGGCTGGGTGGAGGACCAGCACAGCCACGATTCCTTCTTCACGGTGGTCGACCTCCATGCCATCACCGTCGACCAGAACCCCGCCGAACTGACCAGCGCGGTTCTGGAGCTGTACGCGACCCTGCTCGGCTCCGGCCTCGACCCCGGGATAAGCACGATCTTCGTGCAGAGCCAGCTTGACGAGCACCCGGCGTTGGCCTGGCTGCTCGAATGCACCGCCACCTACGGCGAACTGCACCGGATGACCCAGTTCAAGGACAAGGGGAAGGGCTCCGAAAGCGTGCGGGCAGGTCTATTCACCTATCCGGTGCTGATGGCGGCGGACATTCTCCTCTACCAGGCCGACCGCGTGCCGGTGGGCGAGGACCAGAAGCAGCATCTCGAACTCACCCGAGACCTGGCAATCCGCTTCAACCACCGCTTCGGCGAGACCTTCGTGGTTCCCGAACCGGCCATACCCAAGGTGGCCGCGCGCGTGATGGACCTGCAAAGCCCCGAGCGCAAGATGTCCAAGAGCCAGGCGACCCCTCTGGGAATCCTCTACGTGCTTGACAAGCCGGAGGAGATCAAGAAGAAGATTTCCCGCGCAGTGACCGACACGGAGGCACGGGCGGCCTACGACCCGGAGAAGCGTCCCGGCATCTCCAACCTTCTGGAGATATTCTCCTCCATTGCCGGTGTCGACCCCTCCGAGCTCGCGGAGCGCTACAGCTCATATGGAGCGCTCAAGGCGGACCTCACCGCGGCACTCGTCGCCGAGCTGGAGCCGGTGCGCCTGCGCACCGAGGAGTACCTCGCGGATCGGGCCGAGCTGGTACGCATTATGCGCCAGGGCGCGGACAAGGCCCGCCTGGTGGCCGGCGAGACTTTGAGGCGCGCCAAAGAGGCCATGGGCTTCATCGTCGGCTGACGCGCCGGGATTCCACGCGCCGGGATTCCACGCGCCTGGATGAAAGGGCGGCAATGGACGCTCGGGACGACCGTTTTCGCAGAGGTACCATAAGGGCCGCCCGGCCCGAGGATGCGCCCGCCATCGGGATCGTCCACGTGCGCTCCTGGCAGGCCGCCTACCGGGGGCACTTTCCGCAGGAGTTTCTCGACGCGCTCGATCCGGCCCGGCGCGCAGAAGGCTGGCGCGCGTATCTCGAGGGCGGGATGGGCAGGAATGAATCGCTACTGGTATGCGAAATCAAGGACCAAATCGTCGGCTTCGCCTACACCGGACCCTGCCGGGACGGCCAAGGCGGTGGCGAGTTGCGCGCCATCTATCTTCTGCCCCAGGACTGGGGTCACGGCCACGGACACGAGCTGGCGGCCTCGGCGCTCGAAGAGCTGGCCCTGCAAGGCTTCACGGAAGCGATGCTCTGGGTACTCGAGGAGAATCTCCGTGCCCGTGCCTTCTACGAGGCCGGCGGATGGAGGCGCGACGGTGGATCCAGGGTCATCGAACCGTTCGGCTTTCCCATCCCAGAGCTGCGATACCGGATCTCTCTCGACATGCCCCGTCCCTGACCTCGGGAACCTGCCCACCGGCACGATTTCTGCGGCTGTCTTCCTGGAAGGCCCTCAGCGCGCGCCCGAGAAGCGCTCCCACGCGGACTGGCGGGTGATCCCCATGACCTGGGCGACTCGCGCCCAGCTTGCTCCCATCTCCCGAGCGCGGGCCACGTACTGCGCCAGGGCGTGATCCGCCTGGTTGCGGGACTCGGCCACGCGCGGTATGGCTGCAAGCACCGCGTCCAGGTCGGCCTCCGCGGCCCATGGCGCCGCAGGCGCGCCCTCGCTGCGCGCGCCGGCTCTTCCGTGCGCATCGACCAGCCCCGCGCACAGCGCCACGCATCCGTCACAGATGTAAACACCGGGGCCGGCAACCAGGACGGCCACCTCGGTACCGGCCTTCAAGCAGAAAGAGCAGAAGGCTCGCGGAACGTCGTCGGGCATAAGGCCTCCCCTGCTGGTATGTCAGGGTTAACCTTACACCTGGGCGCGCCAACGAGAAGGGCCGCGGCCCCGGGACGCGGGCCGACTCTTCAATCCGCCCCGCGGCGGGAGTTGACCGCCCTGAGTACCGCCGCGGCCTGCAGCTTCCCGGCGGCATCCAGCTCGCGGGCCACGTTCGATGCGTCCTCGAGGGGGCGGTTTTGGCTCATCTTGGCTTTTGCCTCCACCCGCTCGACCACCATCTCCACACCCACCACGCCTTTGAGCATCTGGGCGACGTAACCAGCGGGCGCGTCCTCCACCCTCCAGGTGCGGCCCACCGTACCCTCGTGAAGCCTGGTGAGCTCCTCGACGTTCTCCCTCGTCCAGTCCTGGTCGTCGTGGACATGCAGGATCCCATGGAAGTGCAGCACCAGGTAGTTCCAGGTGGGAACCACCCGAGGGTCACGCTCCTTGGACGGGTAGTAACTGGGCGAGACATACGCGCCGGGCCCGCGGGCGATGGCCAACGCCGGGCCGCCGTCGGCGCCGCGCCATTGGCGGTTTGCGCGAGCCATGTGGCCCCGCAGAGAGGAACTGAGCTCGCCGGGGCGGTAGATCATGGGCATGACCGTCGCGTCGAAGCCCGATTCCGAGGCGGTCACCAGGTCGAGTGCCCCGAGATTGGCCAGCATCTCCTGGAGGAGCTCTTCACCGGCCTCGAAATGCCGCTGCAGATACACAGGCTCTCCTCTCGCCGATGACCGGACAACGTCGGCGTCCTGAATGGTATCGGCGTCACCACTGCGGCGACAACTCGAGACGGGTTGTCACATGAGCTACATATCATTGGCCCGCCACATAGGCTCTGAGCTGGGAAAACAAATTACACCGCTGTGATTTCCAGCTCTTCAGGACGAAGGAGAGCGGTTTGAACGAAACCAACGCGGACGTTGAGCCCCAAGGCGGGACCTTGCCGCCATCCAAGAAAGGGGCGGCACGGCACACCGCGATCAGCCGGGCCAACGGAGGGAAGCAGGTCGTTCATGGCCAGCTCCGTCCCAGGCGCTCGGCACAAGGCCCCGAACCCGGGTCGGTGGAGTCCCTGGCCACAAAGGTCGAGGTACCAAAGGACCCCGCGCTCGCCAAGAGCCTGGATGAGTGGATGGAGGCCACCGCCGAAATGATCAAGCCTGGGGGTGAGGGCAGCTCACCTTCGTTGCCGCCGCGTGGCGAGCTGCTCACCCTTGCCTTCACCCTCGGCTCCCTCGAGGCCGAGCTTGAGGGCTTCCTCTACCGCCTGGCCTTCGACTCCGGCAGCTGGATCATGGAGCTGTCCGACCTGGAGGCGCCCAACGGATGCCACCTCAGACTTCTCGTCTACGAGGACGCCGCGGTGATCGCCGAGATCCTGGCCGCCGATGACCGGCCCAGCGCCCTCGGGGCGCGCGCCGCCCGCAGCATGCTATCGCTCGGCTGGGAGCCACCCTCGCAGCCTGCGCACCCGGTATGGACGGCGGGCTCCCCCGCCACGCACTCCGATATGGGGACTCTGTCGGCCATGATCATCGCAACGCTCCAGCACGTCCTCGGCCTGGCCCACGCCGACCGCGTCGCCCTCACTCTCTACGGCGCGTGAGAATCCCGCCGCGGTCCGCCTTGGGCCGTTACGCCTCCCGAGGGGCGGAGGCGTAACGGCCGGGAAGGCCGGGGAGCACCGGCAGCAGGCCCCGCGCCTGGTTGAGCAGGTTCAGTGAGCCATTCGGCCTCATCCTGATCAGGTGAACCGTGTCGTTCACCACCAGGTGCGCGACACCCGCCGCCAGCGTCTCGGCGTTCCAGGACCAGTCTTCGATGCCGAAGCCGCCCTCGGCATCCACCCGCAGGTAGGGATGCGCAAGATGCAGGCGCCGCGAAGCAAAGACGTTGGCGGACCAGATGTTCTCGAATAGGAGCACTCTCGCGTCGAAGCCGGGGGCGTAGCACGACCCGTGGTGGAACCAGAGGCTTTTCTGTGCGGGGTTCGCGACTCCGCCTGGGGCAGGGGGCAAGGCGAGATCGTCGGCGTCAAAGAGCAGGAGATACTCCGGATGCCAGACCGATTCGCCGGGCGATGGATGCGCCCTCGCCGAGTTCCAGGCCGAACTGAGCCATTGCTCCCCCCAGAGGTCGTCGCCGTCCAAGAATGCCAGAAACTCCCCGGAGGCCATCTCGGCACCTGCGTTCCTCACCGATCCCAAGTCGCCGAAGTCCACCTCGTCAATGCGGTCCAGCCAGGCGCCTGCGCTGTCAAGTGCCTTCCTAGTGAGCCGGTCGGGCCGGTCGAGAAAGGCGAGCGCCTCCACGGCGAGACCGGCTTCCCTCGCCACCGAAACCGCCCTGGCCATGCTCGCCAGCGCCGGTAGGGCGAGCGGTCCCTCGTGGTGGAAGACGGCGATGGCCGAGATGTCAGTCATTCCCGCCCCCGAAGATCTCGTCGAAAAAGGCCTCCGCGGGCTGGGCGTCCCGTTGAGAGGCCACCGTCTCTACGGCCGTCTGCAGGATCCTCCGTAGCGCCGGGCCTTGGAGGCGTGCCAGGGCGCCCATGGCTTCGCTGATGTTCCCGCCGGGCTGCACTCCAGGATCGGAGGAGCTGCTCCGATACCAGCATGCGCCTCCCTCCCCAAGGGTCTCGATCAACTCGGCATCGGCAGGCGCTATCACCG
>JAKAEN010000199.1 GCA_021818355.1 Actinomycetes bacterium
CCTGCCAGCCCCTTGGGACAAGTGCGTCGCCGGCGAGGCGAAGGAGCCGGTGCTCGGGCCAGCCGCCAGGCGCCACCGGCGGGGAGCAGTCGACCAGGAGTTCGGCTTCCAGGAAGTGGCGATCCGGGCCGAAGCGGTCCTGGATCCAAACCCCGCCACCGCCGAGCCCGGCCACTTCCGCGTCCGTGAAACAGGCGACCCCGGCCTGGGCGAGACGTTGTGCCGCCGGGACCAGGTCGCCTGTCAGGGCGAGCTGGGAGCCGGGGAGGCGGTCGGGAGTGACCAGAGTTACCGATGCGCCTCGGCCGAGCAGTAAATCCACCGTGTTCATCGCCCACGGACCGCCGGTCGGATCGAAGACGACGACCTTGTCCCCACTCGCGGGTGGCGCGCCAAGCGCCTGTGCCGCACCGATCACCCCCGGCGAACCCTCCTGCGCCCCCTCCAGGAAGCGGGCGAGGTTCCACGGGCGGGGCATGTAGAGGGCTCCGGCTGCCACCACCACCGCGGTCCCCGCCTCGGCGGCCTCATGCAGGTCGGCGCCGGTGAGCGGGTGGGAGAGCCGCGTCTCGACACCTGCGCCGGCCAAGGCGGAGAGGTAGTAGTCGAGCAGCTCGGCCAGGCGTGGATTGGGTCCACGCTCGGCGAGGAGAGCAATCTGTCCGCCGGGGCGCTCGGAGGCCTCGCATAGCCGCACAGCCATTCCCAGGCGGGCCCCGTGCAGGGCCGCTTCCATGCCCGCCAGGCCGCCGCCGGCAATCAGCAGCTCACCTCTGGTTCCATGCCTTGCCGGCCTGCTCGCGCCCTCGTCGCGCAGTCGCGCCTCGGCCTCGTGGCCGGCGTCGGGGTTGAAGGCGCAGCTGACCACGGGGTTACGGGGATCTCGCACCTGGCAGCCCTGATTGCAGGCGATGCAGGGTCTCGCGGCCTCGCCCGCGGCCAATCTGCCAAGCGCCCCGGGATCGGCGATGAGCGCACGTGTCACTTCGGCCAGCTGCACCTCTCCGGCGGCGAGCATCGTCTCGGCCTCGCGCAGGGTGACGCGGCCGTCCAAGAGGGCAATCGGAGTGGCCACGGGCCGGGTGGCCCTGAACTCCGCCAGCGCATCGTCGAGGAAGGCGCTCCCGGCGTGGAAGTCCGGGCAGGTGGCGTGCTGGGTGTAGATCGATCCGCGCTCCAGGACCAGATAGTCGACACGTCGCTCCAAGGCCGCGAATATCTCCGCCGCCCGGGCCGGGAGGATGCCCGCCCAAGGGGCGAGCTCGTCGACGCACAGCCTCAGGCCGACGACCCCTTCCGGCGCCCGGCGGCGCACACCGTCCAGCACCCGGGAGGCGAACAAGGTGCGGTCCTGGCCCCACCGGTCGTCCCGTTGATTGGTCAAGGGCGAGAGGAACTGTCGCACGAGGGAGAACTGTCCCGCGTTCACCTCGATCCCATCGCAGCCCGCTGCGATGGCCGAGGCCGCCGCCGCGGCGAATTCTTCGATGACCGCCTCGATCTCCTCCTCCTCCAGCTCGGCGGAGAGCTCGTTCGAGGTCGTCTCGGCAAAGGGGGAAGGAGCTTGGAGCGCCCGCCGGGAGTGCGCCGAGGATCCCTGTCCGCCTGAGTGGCCGATCCCCGCCACCAGCAGCGATCCCTCTCGCCGTACCGCGGCGGCCACCGCGGCCAGGCTCGGAGCGGCGGCGGGCAGGAGTGGCGCGTACTCGTACGGCCAGTCCTGCCCGCTCACCGATGCAACTTCGGTGACCAGGAGGGCGGCTCCGCCCGCCGCGCGGGCAGCCAGGTATTCGCAGTAGTCGGCCCTGAACTCCTCGCGCCGGTTCAGGTTGGTGGGGTGCGGGCCGAAGTAGGCACGGCTCTTCAACACTTTGTTGCCGAGAGGCAGATCCGCCCCGAGGAGCGGCGAGGCCGGCCGGGTAGCCAATTCGGCGCCTAGTCCACAGCCACGGCTGCGCGCCGGGGGCGGATCGAAACCACCGTGTAGGACGATCCGCCGGACCGGCCCAGCACGCACTCCGGATCCGGGTCGTCGAGGGCGGCGCCGGTGTGGAACTTGGCCGCCATGCAACCCCCCTGGCATGCGGCGTAGGCCGAGCAGCTCGAGCAGCCGGTGGGGCCGGGTTCGGCGCGCAGGCCGGAGAAGAGGCGCGAGCCGCGCCAGATCTCGGAGAATGGCTGTTGGCGGATGTTGCCGGCCCTGAAGTCGGGGTGGATGGTGAAGGGGCAGGCATATACGTCGCCCACCGGGTCCACCAGGCACACCACGCGCCCGGCGCCGCACATGTTGAGGCCGGGCAAGGGGTCTCCCAGCGGAGAAAGGTGGAAGAAGGAGTCGCCTGTCAGCACCTGGGGGCGCTCGGATAGCCAGGCGAAGAGGCTGCGATTGCCCTCGGGGGTCGGCCGCAGGTCGGAATAGCTCTGCGCGCCTCTCCCGGACGGCCGGAGCCTGGTCACGCGCAAGGTGGCTCCGAACCGACGCGCCAGCGCCTCCAGATCGTCGAGGTGGGCGACGTTGTGACGAGTGGCCACCACGGAGATCTTGGGGTTCTCGAAGCCGGCCGCGGCCAGATTCCCGAGCGCGGCGACCGCCCTGTCGAAGGACCCCTGGCCGCGAATCTCATCGTTGGTCGCCTGGTCATGGCCGTCGATGGATACCTGGACGTCCACGTAGTCCATCCCGGCCAGGCGCCGCGAGGCTGCGGCGTCCAGGAAGGTGCCGTTGGTGGAGAACTTCACCCCGACCCTGCGCGCCACCGCATTCTCGAGGATGGTGAAGAAGTCCTTGCGCATCATCGGCTCGCCGCCGCCGATGTTCACGTAGAAGACGCCCATCTCGGCAAAGGAGTCGATGAAGGCAAGCGCCTCGCCGGTGTCGAGCTCCCCCGGCGCCTTGGGGCCGGAGTCCGAGAGACAGTGGCGGCAGGAGAGATTGCAGCCGTATGTGAGCTCCCAGGTCAGGCAGATGGGAGCGGCCAGGCCCGCACGCAGCGCGGAAGCGAGGGAGTCATTCATCACAAGCATCTCCGGAGTCTTCTTCCACCAGCAGTACCTGCCTGGCCACCAAAGCCTCGACCAGTTGGTCGAAGCGCTCCTCGGTGGCGCCCAGGGCGGCCCGCGCCAGCGCTCTCTCCACTCCGGTTGCCGCCAGCTCCGCCAGCTTCATGGCCAGCCGCGACTTCACGAGGAAGAGCTCACGGGTGGAGAAGTTGTAGCAGAGGGCCCCGAAGGACTCCTCCCTGAGGGAAATACGCGGGTTGAGGCGCAGCCGCTCGCTGGGCAAGGCCGGGCCGACTAGTAGACGCCGCACATTCCGTCGATCGAGACCTCCTCGATGACGAGATCCTCCTCGACGAGCTCCGCGTCTTGCGCCGTCGAGTCGTCTTCCACCTGCATCGCCGTCTCTTTCGTCATGGCTCAATCATAACCAGAAGGGCAGGTGCCAGGCGGGTGCTGCCGGGCTCAAGGAGCCAGCAGGATCTTCCCCTTGGACTGCCGAGATGCCAGTCGCCTGTGCGCCTGTGCGGCTTCGGCCAGTGGCAGCACCGAATCGATCACCATGCGGATACGCCCGTCGGCCAGCATGGCCAGCGCGGGTTCCATGATGGGGGCCACCTCGGATGGCCTGCTCCGGCGCACCAGGCCGAAGGAGAAGCCGGCGACGGTGCGGCTGGTGGGGTGAAGCTGGTTGGAATGCACCACTCCGGGCTCTCCGCTGGCCATGCCGAAGACGGCGAGCGTCCCGAAGGGGGCCAGCACCTCCAGATCCTCGGCGACCGATTCGCCACCTTCGGCATTGAGGATCAGCTGGAAGTCGCCTCCTGCAGCACGGCGCGCATCCGCTGCGAAGCCGGCGCCGAGCGCCACCACCGGCCTCCCGCCGAGTTCTTCGACCAGGCCGGCCTTCTCCTGGCTGGACACCACGCCGACCACGGTTCGGGCACCCATGGCCAGGGCCATCTGCACGGCGGTGGAGCCGATTCCGCCCGCCGCGGCGTGCACGAGGACCCTGTCCCCGGACCTCAGGGTGGCCGCGCGGGTGAAGAGCCCGTAGCAGGTGCCGAGCAGTAGCGGGGCGGCGCCGGCCTGGTCGGGATCGATCTCCCGCGGGACCTCGAAGAAGAGGCCGTTCGTCGCCATCGAACTCTCGGCGTAGCCTCCGTCATCCACGAAGGCAACCACGTGCTTGCCCAGCCAGGAGCGGTCGACCCCTTCTCCGATGGCGTCGACGACGCCGTAGGTGTCGATCCCGGGGACGAAGGGCATGCCCGGCGTGGGGTAGTTGCCCGACACCGCCATGAGGTCGGCGAAGTTGACCGAAGCCCTCACGTTGCGGATGCGGACCTGGCCCGCCGAGGGCTCCCGGTCGGGAAGCTCCGTCGGCACCAATTGCTCGGGCCCGCCATAAGCGGAGACGAGGATCGCCTGCATGAATGCTCCTTGTACGATCAGGCCGGCCGGCATGCCGGCGCGGACGCCTCAGGACTCGGAGGCCACCTGCTTCAGGGATTCCGCAAAGGCGGTGCCGATGCGCTCGATCTCGGCTTCGGTGACCGTGAGGGGCGGCGAGACCGCGATGGAGGTGAGCAGCGGGCGGACCAGCACTCCGCGCTCGCGCATTGCCATCATGATCCTGCCCAGGGTCGCGGGGCGATCCTTTAGCACCTCCGCCTCCACCTCGATGGCGCCCAGCAGGCCGAGCCCGGCGCGCACCTCGCTGATGATGGGGGAGTCGAGAGTGCTGTTCAGGGCCTCGGCCAGGCTGCCCTCCAAGGTGCGGCCGCGTGGTATAAGCGCCTCGCGCTCCATGATCTCCAGGTTCGCCAGTCCCGCCGCACACGCCACCGGATGGCCGGCGTAGGTGGGTCCGTGGCGGAAGGCCGCGCCCTTGCCCTCGAAGAAGGGTGCGGAGACTCCGGCGGAGACGACGACCCCTCCCAGAGGGATGTAACCACTGGTGATGCCCTTGGCAAAGGTGATCATGTCCGGGACCACCCCGAAGCGCTCGGGGCCGAACCACTCGCCCAGGCGGCCGAAACCGCAGATCACCGAGTCGATCACCAGAAGCGCGCCGATGCTGGTGCAGATCTCACGGATCCTCTCGATGTAGCCGGGCTTGGGAAGATGGACTCCTCCGGCCCCGATCACCGGCTCGACGAAGACGGCGGCGATGTGCTCCCCGCCGATGTTCGCGGCCAGCGCGGCCAGGTCTTCGGGGTCGTCGCGGTCGATCTGGGCGACGGAGTTGATCAGGTCGCCGTAGCCGGCGCGGTTGGCGGGCATGCCGGCCAGGGAGGTTCCGAAGCCGTGGGTGCCGTGGTAGCTGTCGCCGCGCGAGACCAGTATCTGGCGCTCGGGATGGCCGAGATCG